>JAFAZZ010000278.1 GCA_019239375.1 Solirubrobacterales bacterium
GGCCGGCCCGCGGCCTACGTCCAGCTCTACTTCGATACGGCACCCGACCATCACCCCGCCGCGTACCACTTGCTCGCCAGCTTCGGCGACGACTCCTCGCTGTACTACTGGCGGCTGCTCGGCGCCCAGCGGATCATGCGCCTGTACCGAAGCGACCGCGCAGCCTTGGGGCGGCTGGCCGGGCTCCAAACCGCGGCGGGATCTAACGCGCAGGTCCTGCATCCGCCTGACCTCGACCGTCCGTTCGGCGACCCCGATGCGCTCGATCGCGCCTATGCCGCGCACGCGATCCTGCCGCTGCCCTCGAATGCCACGCGACTGGGGCTGCGCTACGACCCTGGCCTCGGCGCGCTGGCCTCGCGGCTCGGCTTCACGCCGGCGCTCTACCGGGGGCTGCGCCCGCCGGCGCTCGACATGCTGATCGCGCTGGCGGGCCGGGTCCGATCGCTCTCAGGATCGCCCGGCTCGACCCTCACTGTGACCAGCGCGGTGAGCGATCTGCGCTACCAGCAGCTCCTCGGAGTGAGCGATCCTCCCGCCGCCGGCGGCTGGTCGTTCACGATCGCTCGCCACTACGCCGGCCGCGCCCAGGCCGCCGCCCTCCAGGCGATGCTCGACCGCCTCCAGGCCCTCGACCTGATCGCGTGGGAGCGGTTCCCGTCCGAAATCGAGATCACCGTGGCCTCCGACGCCTCGCAAGCACTCGTCCACGGACCCTGAAGCGCGGCGGTCGCGGTAGGTTCACATTCGAGGACGGCTTCCTGGACCTTGTCTCCCAACCGATGACCGACGCGATCCGCACGCCAGATGACCGTCTCGCCGGCCTCCCCGACTTCGAGTTCGACCCGGTGTACCGCCAGTTCGATGGCCTCCGCCTCGCCCACCTCGATCTCGGCGACGGCGCACCCGTCGTCATGCTGCACGGCGAACCGACCTGGTCTTTTCTCTGGCGCAAGGTGATCCCGCCGGTGCGCGACGCCGGCTACCGCGTGATCGGCCCCGACCTGCCCGGCTTCGGCCGCTCGGACAAGCCGGTCGACCTCGGCTGGTACAACTACGACCGCCATACACGCAGCGTCGCCGCCCTGCTGCAAGACCTCGACCTCCGCGAGGTCACCATCGTAGTGCACGACTGGGGCGGCCCCATCGGCTTGCGGATCGCCGTCGCGAGCCCAGATCGCATAGCGCGCATCGTCGTCCTCGACACCGGGCTGTTCACCGGTCAGCAGCGCATGACCGACGCTTGGATGGCTTTTCGGAACTTCGTCGAGCGCACGGAGGACCTCCCGGTCGGGCTGCTCGTGCGCCGGGCCTGCCGGCACGATCCAGGCGACGACGTGATCGCCGCCTACGACGCGCCGTTCCCGAACCCCGCCTCCAAGGCGGGCGCGCGCGCGTTCCCGCTCATGCTGCCCTTGTCTGAAGACGCGCCGGGCGCCGCGGCCGGCGCGCGGGTGCTCGACGCGCTCCGCGGCGACAGGCGTCCGAAGCTGTTCCTGTGGGCGGACTCTGATCCGGTGCTGCCGCTCGAGACCGGCCGGCGATTTGCCGCTGCGCTCGGGGGCGAGATCGATCACGTGATCGCCGGCGCCAGCCATTTCCTACAGGAGGACGCCGGCCCCGAGGTCGGTCGCCTGATCGCCGACTGGCTGGATTCTCGCCCTTAAGCCCGTCCGGCTAGACAAGCGGTCGCTCCCGGTCACCTAGCGAGCGCTCGCTCCTGGTCCCTAGGCGAGCGGTCGCTCCCGGTCCGTCTAGGCCGCGGTCCGCTCCCGGTCCGCGGACCCCGCCGAGCTGTTGATCATCTGCGTCATCCGCTCTTCATACGCCGCCCGGGCGCCGCGGTCGGCCGCCAGCAGCAGCTGGTCGCTCCTGGTCCAGCGGATGATCGCCTCGGTCACGCGGCGCGGGACGAGCGCCTGCAGGCGCGTGACCACGCCTGTGGACCTCGGCACGTAGAGCTCGAACTTCCCGGTCTGGAGTAGCTCGACGATCGTGTTCGCGACGTCCTCCGGCTCGGCCGTGGGGAAGCCCCGTGCCGCCGAGACCCCCGAGTAGAGCTCGGTGTTGACGCCAATCGGCAGCACCTGGTGCATCTCGATGCCGGTCCCGCGCAGCTCGGCGCGCAGAGCCTCGGTCAGCCCGACGACTCCGTGCTTAGTGGCGCAGTAGGTGACCCCGCCTGGGAAGCCGCCCTTGCCGGCGATCGAGGACAGCTGCACGATGTGGCCGCGGCCCCGCGGTGTGAACCGCTCGATGGCCAGCTTCGAGCCGAGGATCACCCCGTGGAGGTTGATGTCGACCATCCGCTCCGCGCACGCGTCGGTCTCCTCCGCGAACGGGCCGATCGGCATGATCCCGGCGTTGTTGACCAGCACGTCGAGCGGGCCGAGTCGCCGCTCGACCTCGCCCAGAAAGCAGGCAAAGCTCTCGCGATCGGTCACGTCGAGCGGCAGGCCGATCGTCCCCGACCCCAGCTGCGACGC
>JAFAZZ010000173.1 GCA_019239375.1 Solirubrobacterales bacterium
CCAGGTAATTATCCGACGGCGTGTTGGTGAGCGCGATCAAGGTCGAGATTGGCGGAGACTGGACCGTAGCCAGCACCCGGGCGGTGGCCGGCGCTCGGCCCGTGGAGGCCGAGGACGAGATGAGCTTGACGCCGGCGGCTCGCAGCCCGGCGGCCAGTTGCTGGGCGGCGAATAAAGCCGGACGGCTCTGGAAGGCGGTGCCGTGGAAATCGAGGAAACCGCGGTTGTAGTCCAGCGCGCTGAGCTCCCCCTCGACGTCAAACGAGCGCCCGAAGCCGGTGGCCGGCGTTCCGCGCAGCGAATCGAAATACGACGCGTCACCCACGATCCGGCTCTGCAGAGCGGTGATCCCGGTGCGGCCGAGCAAGGCACCGATCAGCCGGTGGAGCGTGGTGCCGGTGCCATACCAGGCGCGGTCGAACCCGACCGAGCCGAAGGTCGGGTCACCGCCGCCGCGCAGGTAGAGAGTCCCACTCCAGATGCCGGTCGGGCCCGCCATCCCCACCCCGAGCACCGAGGTGGTGAAGGTCTGGGTGGGGCCGAGCCGGAGCAGCGCTGTCGAGGTCGTGTAGATCTTCTCGACCGAGGCGGGCAGCCGGCCGGCGGTGGGGGCGACCGCGAACAGTGTCTGGCCGGTGTCGAGATCGACGACGTAGGCGCCGCTCGCCGAGCCGATCTTGGCCATGGACTTCGTCAGCGCCTGCTGCAGTACGCGGTGGGCCGGTGGCGGCTGTGCCTCCGTCGCGGCGGCCGTGCCGGCGAGCAGGGCGATGGTCGCCGCGAGGGCCGCCAAGAACACCCGCATCGATGCATATAACGGTCGGAGCAGGTCAAAGTAGCGGAAGGTTCGTCGACATCGCGGGTCACGGGTTCCAATCGGTGACGCTCACGCTGGCGATGCGATCGCGGGCACGAGGGCACCGAGAGGACGCCGGCGTTGCCGGCGGTTCAACAAATTGGCCCGGAGGGCGGCGAGACCTGAGAAAGGCCGGCGTTGGCGCTAAAGCGAGGCGGGTGTCGACGCTAAGAGAGGCGGGTGTCGACGCTAAGAGAGGCGCATGGGCGCTGAGAGAGGCGGATGGGCGCTAAGAGAGGCGAGATGCGGGGGCGAAGCCTCGCTAAGCGGGCTGCGGCTGCTGGCTCTGCTGGGTGGAGCTGGTGATTTCGCGCAGGCTCGAGAGGAAGAGGGTCTTGTCGATCCGACCGTTGAAGATCGGGATCCCCCACTCGACGCACTTGACGATCACGTCACGGCGCTCCAGGCCGGACTCTCGTGCAAGCTCGGTGGGGGTGAGGTGGATTGCCATCGGGGGTGGACCTCCTTTACCGCCTGCCGTGTGGCCGCGAAGTATGCCGTTTGCCTCGGACGCTCTCAACCGTGAGTCGGCCGGATCCCTGGCTAAACCTTAGCGCTCCTCATAAAGGCTCTGGACAGATGGCTGATTCGCGGTAGAGTCCCGCGCAGCCGAGGGGGAACCCGCGCGAAGGGGATAACTGCAAATGGCACGGCGGCTTCCAGAGGTCTTTCCGCGTTCGTGGTCAACCGACCACGAACTGGTGCGGGCGGTTCGGCGGGGCGAGGAGAATGCCTTCGAGGACCTGTTCTGCCGTTACCACCGGCGGATTCGCTCCTACGTGGCCTCGATCCTGGGCGATTCCGACCGGGCGGAGGATGTCACGCAGGAGGTGTTCATCTCGGCCCTGCGCCGGCTGCGGGACACCGAGCGCCCGATCGCCTTCAAGCCATGGATCTACCAGATCGCCAAGAACGCCGGCATTGACGAGCTGCGGCGCACCGAGCGCAGCCTGGAAGTCCCGCTCGACGAGGAGCACGACTGCTCCGGAGCGGAACGCGACCTTCCCTCGCGCGATCCCGGCCCTGAGGTCGCGGTCGAGAGCAAACAGCAGCTCGACGACCTATGCGGCGCGCTGCGCGGTGTCTCCGACCTCCATCACCGCATCCTCGTCCTGCGCGAGCTGGAGGGACTCTCCTACAGCGAGATCGGCGAGCAACTCGAGATGTCGCGGCCGATGGTCGAGAGCACGCTGTTCCGTGCCCGGCGCCGGCTTGCCGAGGAATACCAGGAGCTGATCAGCGGGCATCGCTGCGAGCGGACTCGCGCGTTGATCGACGGATCTCTGGGGCGGCAGACGCTCCAGCGCCTCGGAATACGCGAGCGCCGGCAACTGGTGCGCCACCTCGCCCATTGCCAGACCTGCCGGCGTCACGCCACGTTGGCCAGGAGCGCCGCCACGCTGCGGGGGGCTGCGACCGGATCGCTCGCGGCCGCCTGACGGTGGGCGCGCGGGTCGGCCGTGACGGCTACGTGAAGCTTGCCGCGCGGGTCGGCTATCACGAGCGCGTGCGCTGAGCGCTCGGGTGATGGCGGGCCCGGACTGCGCCATCGCTGTGGGATACTGGACTCCTTCGGGGCGTGGCGCAGCCTGGTAGCGCGCACCGTTCGGGTCGGTGAGGTCCCGAGTTCAAATCTCGGCGCCCCGACTGGTTGCCGGTCCTCTCGCTCTGCGAGGGGGCCGGCGCCTCGCC
>JAFAZZ010000397.1 GCA_019239375.1 Solirubrobacterales bacterium
CTCAGCCAGCTCGTTCTCGTTGGCAAGCTTGGCGCCGGGGGCGAGTTTGCCGGAGGTGAGGTCTCCGAGCAGGCTCTCGCGGACCTGCTCGACGAGCGACGGGCGCCTGCGCGGGCTCATATCGAGGTCAATCTTCACAGAACCACCGGAGCCGATAGCGCTCACGAGAGTGCCCGCTCGACGCCGTCGAAAAGGCGCCGATAGGCCCGGTAGCCCTCCTCGTAGACCTCGGCGGTCGAGGCGCGGGGACGTACGGGCTCCTTAGCCAAGCGCACGACCTGCGCGGCGGCCTCGTCGAGATCGGCGAACCAGCCAGCGGCGACGCCGGCCAGCATCGCGGCGCCTGCGCTCGTGGCGTGGTCGCCCCGAACAGCGCGGACAGGACGGCCAGTGACATCGGCCTTGATCTGCAGCCATAGCGACGAGCGGGCGCCGCCGCCCACCACGCGGAGCTCGTCGCCGCCCAGCCCCATGGCCTCGAAGCGGTCGACGATGTCGCGCAGGGCGAACGCGCAGCCCTCGAGGATCGCGCGGGTCATGTGCGCCCGGGTGTGGTGGAGCCCCAGGCCGGCGAACGACCCACGCATGCGGTCGTTCCAGCGGGGCGCGGTGGCCCCGGATAGGGTAGGGAGAAACAGCGCGCCCTCGCTCCCAGGCGGGGCGAGCGCGGCTTGCGCGAATACCTCGCTGTGGGGCAGGGACTGCGCTCGGGCCCACCAGTTCGTGCTCCCTCCGGACACGAAGCCCGGGTTCTCGATCAGCAGCATGTCCGCCACGGCATGAGCATGCGTTTCGACCAGGCGCAGGTCGTCCAGCACGAAGTCGCTCGAGGGGACAGCGACAGGCTCAGCCGTCCCGGTGACGTCCACCACCACGCCGGGCGAGACCGCGCCGGCGCCGAGTGCCGCGCCGTGCTCGTCACCCGTGCCCACCGCTACGTGACAGCGGGTGGACAGGCCGAGCGCCTCGGCGGTCTGGGCCGTGAGCGACCCGATCACCTCAGTGGCGGGAAGGACCGGCGGCAGCTGGCCCGGGTCCAGGCCGGCCTGCTCGACCAGTCCGAGGTCCCACGCCCCCCCGCGCAGGTCGTAGAGCAGCGTGCAGGACGCGTTGGCCGGATCCTGCACCACCGCGCCGGTCAGCCAGCCCGTGAGATGCCCTGCGACCGGCGCCAGCCAGCGCGCGGCGCGATAGTGCTCGGGCTCCTCATCACGCAGCCACATCGCTTTCGGAGCGGTGTGGGAGGCATCGGGGTTCAATCCGGTCCGAGCGATCAGCTCCGCCTCGCCGACTGCCTCGCTCAACCGTGCGGTCTGGCGAGTGGCACGTCGGTCGAGCCAGATGATCGCCGGACGCAGCGGCCTCAGCCGGTCGTCGAGCGCGAGCAGGCCGTCCACCTGGCAGGCCAGCGCGAGCATCGCGACCTCGCGCCCGCAGAAGCGGGCGCGAGCGCGCAGCGCGCCAATGCACTGCACGATGCCGCGCTCCCAGCAGCCCGGATCCTGCTCGGCCCAGCCACTCGCCGGATGGCTCATCTCGTACGCCGCTCCGGCCTCGGCGATCGCGCTGCCGTCGGCGTCGAACAGCACCGCCTTGACGCTCTGTGAGCCGACGTCGATGCCGATCACATAAGCCATCAGCAGGCCATCAGCGCGCCAGGACGGGGAGGCGCGGGCGCCCACGCATCAGCCAAAGCGCGGCGAGCGACACCGCGGTGACCCACGCGACGATCACCCACGGCAGCCATGTGTACGGGGTATCCGTCTGCTCGACGATCTGGCCGACCAGGAGCGCCACCATCAAAGTGGCGCCGCCGAGCGGCAGCAGGCCGTGGCGTACGACGCGGAACCGTCGCGCCCGCGCGTAGTACCGAGCGGCGGCCAAATTCGTGAGGGCATAGACCGGCAGCACGCCGAGCGTGAGCAGGAACCCCAGGTAGCCGTACACGTTCGAGCCACCCGTCGGGGTGGCCAGGCCGCCGCTGGCCGCGCCCACGAGCATCGCGCACACGACGGCGAAGGCTCCGGTGGCCAGCGTCGCCCGAGTCGGCGTCAACCGCCGACGGTCGACCATCGCGAGCGGCCTCGGCAGCAGCCCCTCACGCGCCATCGTGTTCAGGATCCGCGCGATCCCGTTGGCCGAGTTGATCATCACCGCGAACATGCTGGAGACGGAGGCCGCGATCACCGGCCACTTCAGCCACGACGCGTACATGGAGGCGAGATCGTTCCAGGGCGTCGACGCGCCATTCAGCCGGCTGGTGGCCGCCGGGCCGAGGCCGTTGACCTCGGCCCACACGCAGAACACGTAGATCAGGCCGACGAGCGCCGAGCTGAGCAGGACCGCGCGCGGGACCAGCCGACGTGGTTGGCGCACCTCGTCGCCCAGCGTCGCCGCCGCCTCGAAGCCGACGAAGCTCAGCGCCGCGAACACGAAGCCGGTGGCCAGGCCGGGGAGGCCGTGCGGGGAGGCCGTGGGGCTCAGCGGGTGGAGCGACAGCCCGCTGCGACCGCCGTGCCCGACCACGACGATTGCCAGCAGCATGACCACGCCCACTTCGGTGGCGAACAGGATCAGCGCCATCCGCAGGGACGCCCGGATCCCCTCGAGCGCGAGGATGATCATCGCGAGGGCGGGCACCACCCCGATCAGCCACCACGGCACGTCGATGTTCGCCTCGGTGCGCAAGGTGCTCTGCACGTAGGAGCCGATCAAGCCAAGTTGGGCCGGCGGCAGCAGCGCGTAGGCGATGAACATCAGCCCGCCGGTGATGAATCCGGCGCGCGGACCCAGGCCGCGCGTCACGTACGTGAAGAAGGCGCCCGCGCTCGGCCACTCGCGCGCCATCTCGACGATGCCGCTGGCCGCCACGAGGATCGCGACCAGACAGACCAGGTAGACGAAGGGAGTCGCCTCCCCGGAGAACGGGGTGGAGAACTGCGGTTGAAGAACGTCGAGACCGCCGGGCCCATGATGGCTGCCGACATCACAATCGCTTCGGTCAGCCCGACCGCGTCGCGTCGGAGCCGCGGTTGCCCCGTCGCGCCCCACGCTGTTTCAGTCATCGGAACGAGGACGCGGCGAGCGGTGCAATCCTTCCCGCACGATGACCGCCGCCAATGAAGGCGTGCCCGCGCCCGCGGCCGGCCCGCCCGTACCTGAACAACCGGTCGCCCCGTATCTGGACGCGGTGATGGAGTACGCCTTCAGGGGCGCCGCGCGCTACCACGTGCCGGGCCACAAGGGAGGCCCAGGGGCAGACCCTGGGGTCATCAAAGCGATCGGCGCTGATGCACTCGCGGCCGACGTCCCGCAGCTGATCCATGGGATCGACGTTGGCCCGTCGCCGACTCCATACGAGCGGGCCGAGGCGATGGCCGCCCAGGCTTTCGGCGCCGCGCGCAGCTGGTTCCTCACCAACGGCGCCACCCAGGGCAATCATGCCCTGTGCCTGGCGCTGGCGCCCCTCGGATCGCGGGTCGTGGTCCAGCGCAACTCGCACGGATCGGTGGTGGACGGCTTGGTACTGAGCGGCGGCCTGCCGAGCTTCGTGATCCCGGAGTACGACGAGGAGCTCGGGATCACCCATTGCGTCACGCCGGGTGCACTGGCGGCGGCGTTGCGCGCGGCGCCGGACGCCAGCGCGGCGTTTGTGGTCTCGCCTACGTACTACGGGATGGCCGCCGACATCGCCGGCCTCGGCGAGGTCGCGCACGAGGCGGGGGTCCCGCTGGTGGTCGACCAGGCGTGGGGGCCGCACTTCGGCTTTCACGAGGCTCTGCCCGCGACGGCGTTGGCTCAGGGCGCCGACGCCATGCTGACCAGCACGCACAAGGTCACCGGCTCGCTCACGCAGAGCGCGATGCTCCATGTCGGTGGCAGCGGGCGCATTGACGCCGAGTCGGTGGCGCGCGTCCTCCGTCTGCTGCGCAGCACCAGCCCGTCGTCGCTTCTGCTGGCCTCACTTGACGGGGCCCGACGCCAGCTCGCGTTGCACGGCGAGCAGCTGTTGCACGAGACGCTTGAGGCGATTGCCGTCGCGCGCGCGAAGCTCGAGACGATCGAGGGGATTCGACTGGTGGATTCATCGCTCGTGGGGCGCGCCGGGATCGCGGGTTACGATCCGCTGCGCATCGTGATCGACGTGCGCGGCACTGGATGCACCGGCTACGAGGTGGCAGATGCGCTGCGGCGCTCTTATGACGTGCAGGTCGAGCTGCCCACGCAGGCTACGATCGTGCTCGTCGTGGGCCTGGTTGAGTCGACAGGGGCGCTCAGGCGTTTGGCCGGGGACATCGAGGAGACGGTGAAGAGGATCGCCAAGCCTGGGGCAACCGCCGCGATCGCGGGAACCGCGAAGATGCTGATGGGCGAGATGGCGGTCTCACCCCGCGAGGCGTTCCTTGGCGAGGCCGAAGTGGTGCCGGTCGGCAAAGCGGCACGGCGAATCTCGTGCGAATCTATCGCCAGTTATCCGCCGGGGGTGCCCCAGCTGCTGCCGGGGGAGCGCATCTCACCGGAGATCGTGAGTCACTTGACCCGCCTCGCCGAGACCGGCGCTCGCCTGTACGGTGCGAGCGATCCTCGCTTCCGGACGATCCACGTGCTGCGCGAAGACGGCTAGGAGGCGCTTCGGCGCAGCGCCACCCCGGTGAGGATCTCGCGCACGATCCGGTCGCCGACCAGCGCGGCGGGATCCGCTGACGCGACGCCGGTTGGGATCACCTCCACGAGATCCGCGCCGACCAGATCGAGCTCAGCCGCCGCCGTGCGCGCCGCCCAGAGCAGCTCGCCGGACGTCATCCCGCCCGGCTCCGGGGTTCCGGTCCCGCCGGGGATGAAGGCCGGATCGAGTACGTCGACGTCGATGGTGAGAAACGCCGGGCCGGGGCCGATCACCTCAACGGCCTCGCGCATGACGTCCCGAATCCCGCGCTCGCGGACGTCGTGCATGAACAGGCTCGTGATCCCATGCTCGGCCTGCCAGGCGAACTCGGCGGAGCCAGGCCAATATCCCCGCAGGCCGACCTGCACGTACCGTCGCGGATCGATGTGCCCACCCTCGACGAGCCGGCGCATGACCGTGCCGTGCGAGACCCGGGCGCCGAAGACGACATCCCCCGTGTCGGTGTGGGTGTCGAAATGCAGCAGGCCGACCGGCCCATGGAGAGCGGCGCACGCGCGCACGTTCGGCTCGGTGATCGAATGATCCCCGCCGATGATGATCGGCAGCACGCCGGCCCTCAGCGCTTGCCCTACGGTGTGCTCGATCGCGGCGTGGTTTCGCTCGGGCTGCGCCGGCACGATCGGGGCGTCGCCGAAGTCGACGATGCGCAGCGCCGCGAACGCATCGACGCCGGCTTCGAGGTGGGGGCCGGGGGGACAGCTCGCGGCTCGGATCGCGCGCGGGGCCAGACTCGCTCCGGGGCGATCGGAAACGAGCTCATCGACGGGGGCGCCGATCACGGCGACGTCGAAGCCGGAGAGCGCGGCCGGGTCCTGAGTGATCGGGACGCCCCCGAACGTGAGAGGCCCGGCGTAGTCGGGTTTTTCCCCGTACTCACGCCAACGCTCCATCGGATCGAGCATCGCCGCGTAACCTATCGCCGCCGGTCCGCCTGAGGGTCCGTAGGGAAATTAGATTGGTGCTGGGGCGGTCTGGGGGCGAGCGGGGCGGTGCCGGCGCGTGCGCGTTAGTAGCAGCGCTACGGTGCGCACGCGCCGGTGCCGCATCCGCGAAGTCATCCAGGCCGCATCCAGTGCCGAGATTATTTTCATACGGGCCCATAGTGAACCGCCGATGGGAGGGACGATGGCTGCAAAGAGAACGAGTGCTACGCCGGCCGGGTCGAAACATCCGCTGGACCCCCTGTCGGCCGAAGAGATCCGCCAGGTCGCGGCGATCATGCGCCGGGATCAGGGGGTAGGTTCAGGCTGGCGCTTCGGCATGATCGAGTTGCACGAGCCGGCAAAAGCGTTCGTGCGCTCGTTCTCGGCGGGGGACCGCGTTGCCAGAGAAGCGGATGTGGTCTGCTGGCGCCGAGGCGATGGCCATACCTTCAAGGGGCGGGTGTCGATCGCGGAAGACCGGATCGTGGCGTGGGAGCATCGCCCCGGCGAGCAAGCCAACTTCACCAATGACGAGTTTCAAGCCTGCGGCGAGGCGCTCAAGCAAGATCCGCGGGTGATCGCGGCGCTCGAGCGGCGCGAAATTCGGGACATCTCGCGAGTGCTGGTGGATACCTGGGCGTATGGCGGGCTGCTGGTGCCCGAGCGCCACCGCGACCGCAGAGTGGGGTGGACGGACGTGTGGTACTCGAGCGAGGAAGGCTCCAACCCGTATGCGAATCCGGTCGCAGGGTTGCACTTCGTCGTCGATATGAACACGCTGGAGCTGCTCGAGATCCAAGACTCAGGAGTGGTGGAGCGGCCCCACACGATGGGCGAGTACGTGCCGCGGCTCGTGCCGGGCCTGCGCGTTCGTGATGACCTTATGCCCCTCGAGGTGGTGCAGCCCCAGGGCGGGTCTTACGTGCTGGAGGGCAACGAGTTGCGCTGGCAGCGCTGGTCGATGCGGATCGGGTTCAGCCCGCGCGAGGGGCTGGTGATTCACACGCTCGGCTACCAGGACGGTGACCGGCTGCGGCCGGTGGCGCACCGGCTCTCGTTCGCCGAGATGGTCGTTCCGTATCGCGATCCGTCGGACGACCACAAGGCGCGCACGGCGTTTGACATCGGCGAGTGGGGGCTGGGGTTCATGACCACGGCGCTCGAGTGGGGATGCGATTGCCTGGGCGAGATCGAGTATGTGGACGCGGTTGTCCACGACACCCAGGGCGAGCCGCAGACGATCCGCAACGCGATCTGCATTCACGAGGAGGACGACGGCGTCCTGTGGAAGCACGTCGATCCGAAGGCCGGCGCCGAGGTGCGGCGCTCGCGGCGCCTGGTGGTCTCCTTTCACGCCACGGTGGCCAACTACGAGTACCTCGTCTACTGGCGCTTCTACCAGGATGGGAGCATCGAGGCAGAGGTTCGGGCAACCGGGATCATGGTCACGAGCAGCTTCTCCGAAGACGAGCCGCCCGCGTGCGGGACCCTGGTCGACGAGCGCACGTACGCGCCGTTTCATCAGCACTTCATCGTCGCGCGGCTCGACCTCGACGTCGATGGTGAGCCCAACACGGTGCACATGATCGAGTCCGAGCCGCTGCCGGTCGCTCGCGAGAACCCGCACGGACTGGCGATGGTGCAGCGCAGCATCCCCCTGCGCACCGAGGCGGAGGGAAAGCAGGACTACAACTGGAGTTCTCAGCGCGCGTGGAAGGTGGTCAACGAGACCTCGTCCAACGGGCTCGGCGGGCCGGTCGCGTACAAGCTGGTGCCCGGCGCCTGCTTGCCCGCCATGATGGACCCGGGCTCGCCGATCTTCCGGCGCGCACAGGTCATCGGCCACACGCTGTGGGTGACCTCGTACGAGGGCGACGAGCGCTGGCCGTGTGGGGAGTTCGTGGTCCAGAGCGAACGGGATCGCGGTCTTCCGGAATGGACTGCGGAGAATCGCTCGATCGAGAACACCGATGTGGTGCTCTGGTACGTGTTTGGCATCCACCACATCACGCGGCCGGAGGACTGGCCGGTGATGCCGGTCGATACGGTGTCCTTCTGGTTGAAGCCGGTGGGCTTCTTCGACCGCAACCCGGCGTTGGATGTGCCCCCCGCCCCCCGAGCTTCTCGCTAAGGAGCGCTATTGCGCGCGAGTCTCACAGATCCAGCTCCAGCTCGATCACGTTGGCTTGGCTGCCTCGAGCGCGAAAGCCGAGCCGCCGGAGCAGACCGCGCGCCGGGCGGTTGTCCCAGAGCGTGGACGCCGTAAGCAAGGCGAACCCGTTGGCGCGCGCTCGGCCGATGAGGCAGCAGGCCAGTGCCAACCCGATTCCCCTGCGCTGGAGCTCGTCCACCACGGCGACGGCCACGTCCGCGGCGGACGGCCGGTCGGGGATTCCCGCGTAGCGCGCCACCGCGACGATTGATCCGTCGTTTGGGTCGACGGCGGCCAGTGCCTCATGCCAGCGGTGGTCAACCTCGGTGAGGTAGGTGAGTTCGCGGGCGCTCAGCTCTGGCTTGGGTGCGAGGAAGCGCCGGCGCCGCGATTCGGGACTCAGTCGTGTGAAGAGCGAGGCCACGCCGTCGCGGTCGGACGGTTCGAGCGGGCGAAGGCGGAGTCCGGCGGGCAGGCCACTTCCGGGGGGCAGCCCAGTTCCGCGGAAGTCACCGGAGGTCTGATGTCTCTGCTCCATGAGGAGGAAGACGCACGTGCACGGGCGATCCTTTCCCCGGTAGCGCGACATCCGGGAGCCCGGCGCCATTGGCCGGGATCGCGCCGCGTGGCTGAGGGAGCCGTCCGGGTGTTGCAGCTGCGGCGGTAGCATGCGTGGGGTTGACGTACGGGAGGCTAGGTGTGACGCGCGCAATACCCTTCGCACGCAGATCAAGCGTGCGAAGCCGGCTCGTGCTGGGCATGTGCGTGCTCTCGATGACGGCGGCTCTCGCCGCGTGTGGCGAAGCTCCGACACCGCCAAACGAGGCGGTCCAGAACTACCTGAACGCTCTGGGTGCCGGCAACTACACCAACGCTTGCAGCTTCCTTGACACTCGAGCGCGTGAGTCGCTCATACGCGCGGCACCGGCGCGAAGCACCTGCGCGGGAATCTTCAGCCGGTGTCTACCGCACAAGACGATCGTTCTGGGGAAGGATCAGACCCAACTCCTTTACGCGAACATCGAGGTGAGTAGGGCTGGCGCTGACGCGACGGCGCAGGTGAGTGGAACGTTGGTGGCGAGCGAGCTCAAGCGTGTGACGCTGATAAACGAGCGGGCCGGATGGGAGCTGACCGGGTTTGGCCAGGCGATAGAGCGATGTCGTCTCGTCCGGCGTCATCGTGGGCGCAAGGCGACGACCTAGTCCGCAGGAATGCGTTGAACGCCGGATCGAGCCGGCGCGTACCCCTCGAGCCACGACGTCCGGTATCCGTTTTGCCACAGGATCGGGAAGAACGCCTCGTCGAGATCTGTCTCACCGGGTCGGCGGTAGCGGGAGTAGATCGGGTGGGGATGCTCCGGGTTCCACTGTGTATCCGTCGAGATCATGTGACTGATAATCGATCGGCGCTGTGCGTCGGGTCGCTCGTTCGGGGGGCTGCCGTGGAACGTCCACCCATCGTGAAACGCGGCGCCGCCGGCCGGAACTTCGATCGGGACCAGCTCGAGTTCTGTTCCGGATGGGATCGAGCTGCGCACGTGCCCGAGCCAATCATCGGGCGCGTGGAAGGTCCCGCCCAAGGCCGCGTGTAGCCATCGGTGCGAACCACGGACGTAATAGATCGTTCCCGTGTCGGCGGCCGTATCGTCGAGGGCCATCCAGCACGTCGCCATGTTGGGCGGATCTAGATGATCCAAGTATGCGGCATCCTGATGACACAGCAGCGCTTTACCCGATGGCGGCTTCCAGATGGCGTTGTCCTGAGCTAGGCGAACCCCCGGCAGCGCGGCCAGCCGCGCCGTGAACTCACCGACCTGCCGCGAGAGCGTGACTTCGCCGAGCGCCCGGTCCGCCTTCCACACGTTGCACAGCTGGCGGGTCAGGTCCGGGGCCGTCACGCCAGGCACGTAGTTGACCTCATCCGGTGCAAGCCCTGTCTCCCACTTGTGGTCAAACACGTTCATGAAGTGCTCTCGGATGCGCGCGAGGCCGAGAGGCTCGAGAAACCGCTCGACGATCAGAAACCCATCGCGCCGGTAGCTCTCGATCTGCTCTGGGGTGGGTTCGCACATCACGTGGTCCGCCGGAGCATCTCGACCACCAGGAAGGCAAGCTCGAGCGCCTGCTGCGTGTTGAGCCGCGGGTCACAGGCCGTCGCATAGCGTGAGGAGAGTTCGCTGTGGGAGATCATCTGGGCACCCCCGAGGCACTCCGTGACGTCCTCGCCGGTGTGCTCCACGTGGATGCCCCCCGGGTGTGTACCGAGCTGCTGGTGGACCTCGAAGAACCCTTCGACTTCATCCATGATGCGGTCGAAGTGCCGCGTCTTGTGACCGCTCGGCGACTCTTCGGTGTTGCCGTGCATCGGGTCGCACTGCCATACGACGCGGTGCCCGGAACGAGTCACGGCCTCGACGATCGGCGGTAGGAGCGCGCGGACGGCTCCGTTGCCCATTCGCGAGACGAGCGTCACACGGCCGTCGATTCGACGCGGATCGAGGCGCTCGACGAGGTCGACCGCCTCGGCGGGCGTGGCCGTGGGGCCGAGCTTCACCTCGATCGGGTTGGCGATTAGCGCTCCCAACGCGACGTGGGCACCGTCTTGCTGGCGGGTGCGCTCGCCGATCCACAGCTGATGGGCGGAAAGGAGGTACAGGCGATCGCCGTCAGGCCGCAGCAGCGCGCGCTCGTAGTCGAGCACCAGCATCTCATGGCTCGCGTACAGCTCGACTGTGCGCAGCGAGCGGTCGTCGACGCCACACGCCGACATGAATCGCAGGCTGCGGTCAATTTCGGTAGCGACCCGCTCATAGCGCTCGCCCGCGCTCGAACGGCGCACGAAGTCCATGTTCCACTCATGCAGGTGGTGCAGATCCGCCAGGCCGGCCCCGGTGATCGCGCGGGCCAGGTTCATGGCCGCGGCCGCATTGGCGTAAGCGCGGATGAGCCGACCGGGATCAGGCCGCCGCGCCTGCGGCGTGGGCTCCAGCGCGTTGACCATGTCGCCGCGATACGACGGAAGCCCGGCCGTGTCGGTCTCGGAGCTGCGCGGCTTGGCGTACTGGCCGGCCAGGCGGCCGACCTTGACGACGGGCATCGAAGTCCCGTAGGTCAGGACCACGGCCATCTGCAACAGCGTCCGGATCGTGCCACGCAGGTGCATCTCGGTGTTGTCGAGGAAGGTCTCCGCGCAATCTCCGCCCTGCAACAAGAACGCCTCGCCACGCGCGACCATGCCGAGCTGGTCCTGGAGCCTGTCGACCTCGGCCGGCACCGCGATGGGCGGAACGTTCTCCAGTACCCAGCGGACACGCGCAACCTCCTCGGGATCGGGCCATGGCGGCTGCTGTACAGCCGGCCGCGCCAGGGCCTCACTCACCGCAGCAGCCAGAACGCCCGGCAGGGACGGCGAGGCGGCCGGTGGGATGGCGGTCACGTCGACGGTCCACATGACCCGCTAAAGGCTATGGGACCCAGCGCGGTGAGGGCGGCCGCCTTCCTTGTGCCTGACGCCGGTGAAGCCTGGCCGCGGCGCTCGATTAGCCTACGGGTGAGGCTGGGTGTGGCCCGCCCGGTCCGCCTACCGCGGCGGGACCTGGTTGTTTACCTGCGGTCCGTGGTAGAGGTGGTCGTGCTCCTTGCAGCCGGCCGGGAAGGTGAACTGGACGCTGTCGCTGCGGACGCCGTTGTAGCTTGCGAACAGCGTCACGTTGCCGAGTGCTCCGACTTTTGCACCGCGGGTCGCTGCCGACTCGGCGCGCGCCGAGCCGGGCAAGGTGATGAGCGCCAGCGATGCCGTCAGCACCCACATCGCCAGCCCAAGCCGCCGCGCGGTGTGGTTGCACCGCATCGGGCAGGCGACTATACCCGCCGGGTGCTAGTTCTCCACGCGCGACGTTACGTTCTGCTCAGGATGGTACGTACGTTCCTCGGCGTAGGCTTCGAGCACCCGGTGGTCAGCCGAGGTGTCTGGCGCGCCGACGAGTGACCGCGGATAGAAACGCTTCTTCAGAACGACGTTCAGTTGTGCGCCGAGCAGGGTGATCATGGACTGGATGTAGAACCACCACAGAATCGTGATCACGGTGGCGAAGTGTCCGTACGTCGACTGAGCGTTCTTCAGGTAGTGCGAGATGATCAGTGCCGAGACCTGCTGCAGGATGAAGAACGCGATGCCCGCGAGGAGGGCGCCCGGCAGGACGTCGCGGATGCTTTCAGCGCGCTCGGTCAGCAGGCGGAAGGCCGCGATGAAGATCCCCACGTCCAGCGCTACGGCGAGTACGTAGCCGGCCACGCGGCCGATCGGCCCCAGGTTGACGCCGTTGGCCGAGCTCACGATGAAGCCGGACAACAGTGTGGTGAGCACGAGGCCCACGCCGATCGTAGCCAGGACCCACAGGCTGCGGATGGTCTGCTTGGCCAGGCCCGGGCGCTCGTGGTAGGGAACCTCCCAGACCGAGTCGAACGCGAACTGCAGCGTTCGCACGACGCCGGTCCCGCTCCAAAGCGCGGTGGCGAGGCCAATGATGAGCACCCACCAGCTTCCCGTCAGCCCGCCGACCGTCGACGGATCGAGGAGCGGAAGCATCTTGGCCACGTGATGAAGCACGGAAGTCTTGTCGCCGGCAGGTAGGAACCATGCCAGGCAGGTGACCAGCACGATGAACAGGGGGAAGACGGAGAAGAACCCCCAGAAGGCGATCATCGCGGCGAGATTCGCTGATCGATCTTCCGAGAATTTCTTGAACGTGGCGATCGTCACGGCCAGGGGCTTGCTGCCACGCTGCCTCTCGTCGAGCTTCTGCACCATGCTCATCTCGAGCCTCCCGTCGTGGGCCGACGCCGCCCTCGCCTCGCCAGTGCTACCCGGCTCGGCTTCGTGCTAACACGGAGCCAGCGAGCTTGCTAGCCGTTCGGGGATGATCCTGAGAGCCTCCGAGCGCTCGGGTCATCGCCTTCCTCGAGCGCACGGGCGATCGCCGCCCGGTTGCGTGCGAGCGCGTTTGAGATCCTCGTCTTGCGGATCGTGCGGAGGTAGTCGATGCACCAATCGAGCTGGTCAAGGGTCAACCGCGCGGCTTCTCGGTAGCGCGCCGCTTCATCGTCGCGAGCCACTGTGCTCCCCCTCTCCTCTTCGTTTGCCTAACTCCTGGCTACCCGTATCAGAGCGACTGCATCATCGATCAGCTGACCGCATAGGCATCCTGACGCAGGCGAGCCAAGCCCGCCGCGGGGAATGCGTCCCCGCCGGTCACGTTCCACTAGCTCTGTGGTGGGCTGGAGTCGGATTCAGCCGGCTTCTTATGGCGGCGGAAGCCGAACAGGTGCTCGGCTTGCTCAACCCGTTGCTCAGCGTGCGCAACCTCATGCTCGGCGCCGGCCAGCGGCGCGAGCAGCTTCACCAGGTCGCGCATCGTGTCATTCAGCCGATCGACGGAGTCGGTCAGCGGGCCGACTGAAGTCGCGAGGGTCTCGATCACCTCGACGTGGTGCTCGATCGACTCGGTGGCGTGATCTATCGCTTTGACCGCGTCCAGTGTCTCTCGCTCGGTTTCCTCGAGGGGCTTGAGCGCGTCCTCGTTCAACACCCGGACGATGGAGCGAGCAGGTCTCAGCACGAAGTCGAACACCGAACCAGAATCCTACCGGAGCGTTGACAGTAAAAACGGTGACCCGGTACGGCGACGGCGAGTAACGTCGAACTCGACGTGCTGGCCCGCGCGTCGGCGCGGGCGAACTCCGCGGTGCTCCGCGGGCGGCCGACCGCCCGCCCCGGCGAAGGCCGCCCGCATATCTAGTTGGGTATTTGCTTATTGACGCGAAGGATCGTCGAACGACGAACCGCCGGAGCCGGGGTCGTCTCCGGATTCCAGGCCGTAACCGCCACCCGATTCCCGGCCGTAGCCGCCGCCGGACTCCTGGCCGTAACCGCCACCCGATTCCTGTCCGGAGCCGCCCTGACGTTCCTCGGACTCCCGGTCGTAGCCGCCCGATTGCTGTCCGCGGGCGCCCTCGTCTTCCTCCTCGCGACGCTCGCCCGGTTGCTCGCCGAAGCCTTCGGATTCCCGGCCGCCGGATTCCTGACCGTAACCGCCACCGGACTCCTGGCCGTAGCCGCCTGACTCGCTGCCGTACTGCTCTCGCTCTGTCATAACCGATTCTCCATGTACCGGGGGTTATGTGGCGTCACTACTCGCTCGACGCGCCGAGATCGGTGTCAGATCGTACTACCGCCGGAGTCGGATGCAAGCGGCTTTAGCCGCCTGGCAATCCAGGC
>JAFAZZ010000369.1 GCA_019239375.1 Solirubrobacterales bacterium
CGGCGCGGGAGCAGCGGCGCTGGCCGCCGGCGCGGGAGCCGCGGCGCTGCTCGCCGGCGCCGCGGGGGCAGCGGCGCTAGCCGGGGTCGCGGGGGCAGCGGCGCCAGCCGGGGTCGCGGGCGATGTGGACGCCGATGCGGACGTACTGGTGGTCCCCGTCGCGGGTCCCGGCGAGACGGCGCCTGTCGATGTCGCCCCGGAGCTCACAGCCGAGCCGACCGGCACCGCGACGCCCTGACCGCTGCCGCTTGGGCTCGCCTGAGGTGATCGCGACGTGCCGTCCGAACCTTGCGCCGCAGAGCTGCCGGTCGACGGCGAGGTGGTCGCCGGCGCCGAGCCCGCGGGCGCAGCCGAGCTGGTCGCCGGCGCCGAGCTAGTGGGCGCGGCGAGGCTGGTCGCCGGCGCGGGCGTGGACGCCGACGCAGTGTCGGTGGCCACCGCGGAGCCGCCGCGCTCGATCGCCACCCCACCGCTCGAGATCCCCGACACCGAGCCGCTCGACCTAGCACCCGAGGCGGAAGGCTTCGCCGCCATGTGCGCGGTCGCGGTCTTCGTGCTCGACGTCTTCGCGCCCGAGGTTATTGCGATCGCCCGCGTTGTGTGGATCGCGTCGATCGCGGCGTGTGCAGACGCCACGGTCGTGCCCCAGACACGGCCGCTCGGATGCTGGCGCAGCAGACCGTTGATTACCGACAGCATGCGTGAACCCGAGCCCATCGGCCCGGGGGGATAGAAGCCGATCTCGAGGTGCGGGCCGGTCGAGATGCCGACGATGCCGTAGCCGACCTGGCTGATTTGTTGGCCGGCTTTGACCTGCTGGCCGACGTGGACGAGGTTGGGTCCGCTGTGCCCGTAGTAGACCTCGAGTCCCTCCAGGGGCCCGGACGTGATCTTGAGAATCGGAGCGTTCGGCCCGAAGCCGGAGATCCCTGCGCCGACGATTACGCCGTCGCCCATCGCGTAGAGCGGGGTCCCGCCCGGTGCTGCGTAGTCGACGCCCTGATCGACGTACGGGTTGCTGATGTACTCCCGTGGCAGCGGCAGCGCCACCCCGTCGGTGAGGACGTAGGTGGACGTCTGGGGGGTTGAGTTCGTGGGCGCGACGACCGTGACACTCGGCGCAGCGCTCGGCTGGTGTGAGCCGGTGCCGGAGACGCCGGCATTCGCGGGAGCCCCGCCGGCGTCCGTGGGAGTGCCCCTGGCAGTCGCGGGGGCCCCGCTGGCGTCCGTGGGATTGCCGCTGGCAGGCGCGGGAGCCGCGCCGGCGTCCGTGGGATTGCCGCTTGTGTCCGCGGGAGCGCCGCCGGCACCGGCCGGCGCGATGGTGCCCGCGGACCCACTCTCGGCGCCGGTTGCTGTCAGCTGCGATGCGCCACCGGCGCCGGAGGTGTCAGTGGGCGCGGTCGTCACCGAGCGCGCTGTCGCTTCGCTCGGCGCGGCGCGGCCGCTTGCCGAAGCGCTTGTTGACATCGACCCACCGACATCGGCAGAGCGGGCAACGATCCCCGGCCCCGCGCCCGATGCGTCTGCGGTTGCCGTCGCGGTGGGAATGTAGCGCCGGCTCGACTGCTCGACCGAAGCCGTTGCCGTTGGCGGCGTCGGGGCGCCGTAGCTCGACGTCGAGCCGCCGCTCGCGCCCATGATGAGGACCGGGGCGTTGAACATGCTCGCCCATGTGCGGACGTCGAGTGCGCCGGTCGCGGCCAGGCCGTGCTGGCGCTGGAAGTTCATTACGGCGCCGCGGGTCAGCGGGCCATAGATGCCGTCGACTGCGAGGTGCGTGAACGGCAGGACGTCGTTCAGCCGCCGCTGCGCGGCCGCGACGAGCGGGCCGCGGCTACCGAGTTCGAGTACCACGCGTGAGGCGGTCGCAGCGATCGACGTGCCGTCCCCACTGTCCGAGGTGGTGGCCGCGCCCGATCCGGAGCTCGAATCGGCGGCGGCAACACCCTGCGGCAGCACCGGCCCGGCGGCCAGAGCGGCGCTGAGGGCGAGTGAGACCCTCTTGCGACGGCGACGCGCCTTGCGCCCCAGCTCGCTCAGCCGCCGGCGTTGGCGCGAGCGCGCCAGCGACCGTTGCCAAAGCTCGACGGACGCCAGGTCTCGAGAAGACATGGCGCTCTCCAGGGCCGCCTCAAATCGCGCCGTAGACAAGTGCTACTCCTTTCGGTCTTTGCCTCCGGGGTTAGCTGACGGGCTCGCGTGACCGACTCACGCTACGCCGCACTCTGGCGGCGATTCGCCCCAGCGGCCTGGGCCGCAACGGGTCCCCCGGTCCTCGCCCACCGCTGGACGAGGACTCGGCGTCTGAAAAATCTCGTGCAGGATAACGATCCCGGCGGCGGAAAGTTGCGCCGATTGCGGAACGGTGTGAACGGCGAGATCGGACAGGACGCGGCGACTTGACTAGGCGACGCCGGGCTCGTGCCTCGGCTCCGAAGTAATATCGCTGGTTGAAACCGCGACTTTGGTAGCCGCTTCCGACGATCATCCGACGAAGCGGCTCGAAGACGACGCTCGGCGGGACCGGTATGACACCCGACCTAAGTCGCGTCCTTGTTGAAGCTTTACATGAGAGGTGAGACCTTGCCTGACTTTGTCCAAACTGCCGTAAAGGAGATCGACGACCAGCTGCGCGTGCTGAAGGACGAGGTCGCGCGCCTTGAGGCAGCGCGCGCCGCGCTAACTCGTGGCAAGCGCCGCCCTGGACGGCTCTCGAGCACTGACAACGGCCGCACGCCGACGCGCCGCGCTACCCCGAGGAACGGCCGTGCGGCCGCCTCGCAGTCTCGTCGCAGCGGTAACACGCGAGCCACCCAGGCGCTCGAGCTGGTTCGCGAGAAGCCCGGAATCACCATCCCGGAAATCGCTGAGGCGATGAGCATTCAACCCAACTACCTCTACCGAGTCCTGCCGCGATTGGCGTCAGACGGTCAGGTAAAGCGGGACGGCCAAGGCTGGCATCTCGCATCATCGTCGACGTCTACGCGTTCGGACGGAATCCGCGGCGTGACCGGGCGCGGGGAGATGCGAGCCGCCAAGTCCAAGGCGCCGGCTTCTCTGACCCGGACCGCGAACTCTTCCCGGGACGCCGAATCGAGGTCGGTGCGCAACGGCCGCACGGCTCGCGGGGCCACTAGAGCGTCCGTTCTCGCAGCCCTCGCGGATGGCGAGGCGATGACCGCCGGCCAGGTCGCCACAAAGGCGGGGCTCGCGCGGCCGACGGTCTCAACCACGCTGTCTAAGCTGGCCAAGACCGGCGAAGTGCAGAAGGCCGAGCGCGGCTACCGGCTGATCTCCACCGCGTAGGCACCCCAACAATTCGAAGCAGTCGGCGAGGCCACCAAGGCTTGTCCAGTGAGCCTCGCCGTTCGGGTCACCAGCCCGGCGTTCGGGTCACCGCCCCGGCGTTCGGCCACCCGCCTGCGCCGGGACCGGACAGGCGGATGGCGCTGCGAGGCTCCCCAAAGTGTCACCCCCCGTTCCTCTGCGAGTTGTGGCGCCCAATCGCCTCACAGCGCCCGCCAGATCAACGTCGGGCAGCGCGTGCTTTTTGTGTGGGCCCCGCGGTCAGCGCACGCGGCTATGTCAAGAACACGTTGCGGGATCGGGCGAAGATTGCTGCTCGGGCTGATGGCGCTCACGACCTTCGTCGGTGATCGTGCGCCTGGGTTGCGGCGGTGGCGCGGGTGGTCGCGGACTTGTGGGCGGTGACGAGGTATCGATCGGCAGCGGGGGTGTAGGTGCTGCTAGCCTGCGTGAGCCCAGCGGAGCGCAGATCCTGCTCGAGCGTGTGGGGGGTGAAGGGCCAAAGGGTGAATCGCTCGGATTTGGCTGTAACGGTGGGCGGGTTATCGAGGAGGGCGACGGCGACGTCGAGGTAGTGGGGCTGTTCCCAGCGGTCAGGCACTGTCCAGGCGTGGATGACGAGGCCGGGCCTGCGTGCCGTTCAATCATTCGGTCGGACACCTCAATGCCCGAACCCTGGTTTCGGACCTGTTCCCAGTTCCGGGAGGTCAGTACGAGGAGTCCTTGGTGGCGCAAGACGCTGGCCATCGCGGCCAGCGCTGATTGCCGGCCCGCCTGCCGAGGCGCGTGAACCAGCGAATTGCCGACGCAGAAGATAGCGTCGAATCGGCCGAGCCCCTGCGCGGGTAGCTCGTCCCAGCTGCAGACGCGCGCGCACAAAGCGACGTTGTGCTCGGCAGCGAGCGCCTGTGTGCGGGCGATCATGCCTGCGCTGGCATCGCTGGCGACGACGTCAAACCCCATTGCCGCGAGTCCGACGGCGAGTTGTCCGCCGCCAGCCGCGCAGTCAAGAATCCGGGCGGGGCGGCCGAGCGGCTCGAGTAGCGGCGCGAAGACGGCGGCGCTGCCGGCCGCAGTCAGCAGGTCGTCGGGGATGAGCCACTCGTAGACGTGCGCGAGCGTGTCGTAGGGCCGGGCGCACATGAAGCCACATCGACCCTAGC
Source organism: Solirubrobacterales bacterium (assembly GCA_019239375.1). Classification (GTDB taxonomy): domain Bacteria; phylum Actinomycetota; class Thermoleophilia; order Solirubrobacterales; family Solirubrobacteraceae; genus Palsa-465. The sequence continues at coordinate 4,473 of JAFAZZ010000369.1, forward strand.
GCCGCGCGGGGCGCCACGCTTGCATCGCGTGGCGAGCGCTCGGCGATCGGCGCGGACAGGCAGCGCATTCTTGCGCGAGGAGTCGAGTGTGGCGGGCGCGTCGCGGATGGCCAAAACGTTCGATCTTCTCCTCCTCCGGGGAAGCTGCTGGAGCGCTCTCAGCCCTGGGCGGTGCTGGTCGAGCGGCTCGATGAGGCAGTGTGCACGGGTCGGCGGACGCAACGCGATGTGTGCAGCTGTTTCGATGTCGCCCCGAGCGTCGAGCGCGCCCGGCGAGGGTTGCCGCGACTGCGACAACCCTCAGCGCGCGCAGACCATCCGCGCGCGTTAGGCCCATGGCTACGCCGAAAGCAAGCGCTGGAAGAACGAGCGGTAGCGCTGCAGCGCGACCCGCAGGTCCTCGGTGGAGATGTCCTCTCCGCGATCCCACTGCGCCTCGAGCCGCTCCCGCTCCTGGGCAAAGCCCTCGGCAAGCTGCTGCATGAGGTTCGCCACCAGCCCGTCGGCTTCCTCAACCGCTCCCCGAGGCTGGTCGACGAACCGGGTCTGCACCTCATCCCAGCGCCGCTGGAAGCTGGAGCTGGCTTCGGCTGAGAGGAGCGGAGCGGAGTCGCCGGCCGAGCCCCCTGTGGTTTCCGCCGCCGCCCCCGCACCGGGCGTGCCCGCTCCCGCCGCCGCAGCACCGGTCGTGTCCGTGGCAGCGCCGCCGGCCACCGGCCTGCTACCGCCCGCGGCCATCTGTTCCGGCGCGACGGCGTTGTCCTGGCCGGTAGTCGACCCGCGCTCTGTCCCGACGGCGGATGGTGTCGTGGTGCCGGCCCGATCCTGAGCGGCCATCGCGCCGACCGGACTCTCGTCCGCCCCAACAGCCCTCGCGCCGTCAACGTCGGGCAGCGCTACTGCGCCGGGAGGGTCGCCCTCGTCAGCGCGGTTCTCGATCCCAGTCGGTTGCCCGGCCGCAGAGATCCCGGTCGGTTGCCCGGCCGGAGGGGTACCGGCGGTCTCAGCCTGGCCCTCCCGTTCCTGGTCGTATACGGCCCCTCCCTCCGGGCCGCCCGTTGATGCGGCGACCGCGTCGCGGTCCGTCGCCGGGTCGTTGGCTTGGGCCAGGTCCCGCGTGCTCAGGGTCTCTTCGCTGCGCTCCATCACTCATCCCCTTCGAATCGTCTGGTCTGGAACAGTGCTCTGCTCGCCCTGTTGGCCGGACCGCTCGCGTTCGCCTGCGGCTCGCGGTCCGTCCGTCCGCTCGTCGTCACCCGGCGTCAGCAGGTCTTCGAACAACGCGCGAAAGTGGACCATCGATTGACGCAGCTGTTCGGTGCTGGCTTTTCCGTTGCGCGCCTCCAGCGAGATCTGGTGCGCGGCCCGATAGTTCTCGACCACGTCCGGGTGCTCGACCGATATGTCGGCCGCCCGCTGCTCGAAGTCGTCCTCTACCGGATATCCGCGCTCGCGCATAACTTCCTGGACCAGCCCATGCGCCTCGCCCACGGCCGCTACGGGCTCGTCGACGAAGTGACGCTGGGTCGCACGCCAGCGCCCGGTGTAGCGCTCGCGAGAAGCTGGAACGAGCGGCCGGATCTCGAACTTCTCCACCCGTCGGCGGCGATCCGTGAGCTCCTTCTCGGCGGTGCGCTGATCGCCGTGCTGGGCGACAGCTCGCCTGTACTCGGGCCCGAAATCCTGCTTTAGCTGTCGCGATCGCTGCTGGCGGGCCAGCAACAGCGCAATGACCACGAGCAGCACGACTACCACACCCACAAGCACCCACGTCATGGGTCTCCTCTCTTCCAGTCTCGCTCACGCGAGGTCGACGATTTCTGCGCATATGTACCCGGATCTCGGTCGCGCCGATCGAAATGAGGTATCGACGAATACGTACGCGCGCGGACGTCGTCGGGCTGCTGCGACATGGGCGATCCGTTTCGCCGCAGTCGCCGCGGAGCGGCTTGCTGCGCTCCGTGGAGCGCGCCGCATGAATCGCTGGCGCGGGAATGGGCTTGCGGAGCTGACAATGGGTCGGACCGGCCGGCGCGGGCCGTCGCTGGGGACAGCGCCCGGTAACTGCCCCTCGCCGGCGCTGGCGTCTGGACGTCGGGCGCCGGGCGCCGGGCGCCGTGACGTACGGCGGTTAGCGCTCAGCTCGAGACCCGGAAGCCTGGACGCGAAACGCACGATATACGTCGCTTTGTCGACCAGGCTACGCTGAAGCGGGCCAATCACCTTCCCGTGAGACCCCGGCGTATGACGAGGCATTTGCTAGACGGCCCGTCCGCGGGGGGTCACCCCTCCGGTTCCCAGGAAGCCTCGACGATGTAACCATCGGGATCCCGGCATTTGACGCTCACATAGGTCGGCTCATCCCATTCCCCGACGAGCTCGACGCCGTCGTCGACAAACGTATCTCGAAGTGCAAGAACAGCCTCCCGGCTCGGGAGCCCCACACCGAAATGCATCCAAGGTGGGTGATCCACCGGCTCTGAGCTAGGGCCCAGAGCGAGCGCGAAGCCTGTGGCGTTGTAGAGCATCAGAACGCCATCGTCATAGACCTTGGCCGGCCGTGCGCCGAATCCAAAGTAGGTCTCGTAGAAGCGACGCGAGCGTGCTTGATCAGTTACCGGTATGGCCAGGTGGTCCATCGAGGGCACGGTACATGCTCATGCCGCTGTGGCAACAGGGCCTGAGAATCCCAACGGCATCGGGACGCTCGCGCCAGCGGATCCGCCCGATCACGGGCGGCGTAGTCATGATGCCCGTGTTCGCGCTCCGACACGGCCGCAGTGTCACCATGACCTGTAGTTGACGTACGGACGCACGCACGCTCTTCAGTACCTATGGGACCGGATCCACGTGGGCGAGCCTGAGCCCGCCGCGATTCAGCGCCGGGCCCGTGGCTCGGAACGCGGGGACCATCTCGCTAGTAACCAGCCCCGTCTCGCGCGTGACCTCGTCGACAAGCGCGAACCACCCGGCGACCCGCTCTGGGGTGTCGACGATCACTGTGACGACCGGGACGCGGCGGCGCAGCTGCCAGAAAGAGTCTCCGTGTGGTCTATGGTCGCCGTGATAGCCAGATCCCGCGGAGGCTGGTTGCCCCAGCGGCGCCCGCGTGGCGCAGGCGCCGGATCAGCTGGTGGTGCAATGGTTGTCCGTCGCTGCGGGCCTGCTCGCCTGCGTAGACCATAGGCTTCTGCCAGACACCGAGCCCCGAACAGTCGGTCTCGGGCAGCCTTTGCGGCTCGGCGAGCAGCTGGCCGTCGCGTTTGCACACCCGGACGCGCTCGAGCATGACCAGCGGTCGCGGCAGGGATTCGCCCAGCTCGGGCAGCCGCTCGGCGATTCGGTGACCATCGCCGACCGCGATGACCATCAGAGGAACGTATGTGTTGGCGCCGAAGAACCGTGCTCGCCGGCGG
>JAFAZZ010000061.1 GCA_019239375.1 Solirubrobacterales bacterium
ACGGGCTCAGCCCCGACGCCGAGCCTGATTGGCCTCCAATTAGCCAGCCTTCAGCTACTAGCTCACGCCGCCGACAGCTGGACGCGCACGCCCGGTGAGCTAGGTGTCCTCGAAACAGCACTTCACCTGGGTGCTACGGGTTACGTAGCGGCGCCGAAAGCCCGGGGGGTGGGGTGAATGCTGCGAGGCGCCGGACGACTCGATTGCGACGTCAGTGCCCGGCAGGGAAGTTCTGTTAGGGCAGGGTGACGTTGTCGGTCGGTACGAGGCCGAGGTCGCGGAAGATCTCCAGCTGCAGCCGCCAGGCCATCGCGTTCTTGACCCGCTGCGCTAGTTCCGGGAGTTGATCCCAGCTGCTCGCGTCCTCGCGCTGATCGCCGTCGCGGTCGCCGTGGTGCCGAAGTCGGATCGCGAGGCACGAACCACCGTCGATTGACAGGCTCATGCAGCCACCTCCACGCCCGCATCGAACACCACGACGTCGGGCCACCGCAGCCGCCGCCCGTGGTCGAAGAAGCCAGCTCGCTCGGTGCCGACGACCAGATTGTGGGACTCCGCATCTGGCGTCGGGAGCCTCCCCACAGCACGGTGACGCGACGAATCGAACGGCTCGCCGGGGGCGACCACCACAGGGCGTACGCCGATTTCAGCCAGTGCATCGAGGAGCTGCTCCCGGAGGGCGTCGCTGTCGAGGAGGTCTGCGACCTCGATGCACGCCTTGATGAGGATCGCCCGGTCGCGCTCACTGTCGGCGTCGCGAGTTCCGCCGCCTGCCAGGAGCAGCAGCAACACGAACGCGGCGCCGACGGCGAGGATCACGTAGATGCCGATCACGCCGCACGCTCCTCGTCCGTCGTGGACATCCGCTCGTAGAACCGGACGAGATCCGCAGCAAGTCGCCGCGCCATGGGCGACGCGTGCGCACTCGATTCGAACGCGCGCCAGCTCAAGGCGCGACGATGGGCCGCTTCGCGCACATCCTGTTCCGATGCAGATCCGTCAGGGCCCACGCGCTGTGGCGCCGATTCGGCGCTCAACATTCCGCGGAGGTCATCCCGCTCGTCGGCCGGGAGCTCGACTTCCCCGTCGCCGCTCCGGCCCCACCATCTAGCCAACCTCACCAGCTGCATCTCCGCTCCGTTCTCCTGTAGTTCCTCGATTCGGTCCCGGACCAGCGCCAGATCGGCAGGCGTCCGGGGCAGTTCCTCGATCCTCTGGACGGCGCTGGCGGCCCTCGCGGCGTCGAGGTGGGCACCGGCCGGTTCCTCGCCGGCGTCGCCCAGGTCGCGCTAGATCTGGGCCAGGGTGGTGCGCGCGTCACTATCCGATAGCTCGCCCGCGAGCTCAGCACACAGGCGAATCACCCGATCGGACACCGGATGGCGTGGGGTCTTGGGCGAAGGGGCACGCCGCTGATACGCGGCGTGGCCAAAGGTGAGATAGGCGGTGTCGGCTGCGCCTGCCGAGCGCCGCGCGTCCACTTCGGACGCCAGCGTGCTGTGACTCTCGAAGGGGGCGGGGGTGAGAGGGCGAGACGTGCTTCGGAGGCGCGTAGGACTCGGCAGCCGCGCCGAGGCGCCATAGAGCGCCCGTTCGTCGGGACCCGATGTCCTCGAGTTGCTCCCACGCAACTACCGGGCTGCGCGTCCGCTCGCGCGGATCCTTAGCCAACAGCCGATCAACCCACTCGAAGAGCTCTCGGTCGACGTCGCGATTGTCGTCGATCGCCGGTTGAATCGGCTCGCTGACGTGCCGGAACAGGATGATCGCCCCGGCGGCGTCGCAGAACGGAGGTCGGCCGGTCAAGTGCTCGTAGGCCATGACGCCGACCGAGTAGAGGTCGGTCCAGAGGCCGATGTTCTTGCTCGCAACCGCCTGTTCGGGCGACATGTAGCTCGGTCTCCCCACGGTCATTCCGTCCTTGGTCAGGAACGTGCCGAGCCCCGAGGTGACGGTGGCCTTCGCGATCCCGAAGTCGGTGATCTTCACCCAGCCGTCATCGGTCACCATCAGGTTCTCCGGCTTCAGGGCACGGTGGACGACGCCCTTGTTCTCGGCGTGCGTCAACCCGGCGAGAATTCCCTCCATGACGCCGATGAACTGCGCGAAAGACAGCGTTCCCGCGTACGGACGCAGCGATCCGCGGGGAAGTACTGCATCCCTATGTACGGGACCCCGTCGAATTCGAAGAACTGATGGACGGTGACGATGTTGGGGTGATTGAGCGATCCCGCCAGCTGTGATTCGCGCAGGAACCGGTCCACCACTGAGCTATCGGCGGAACAGAAGCTGCTCAGCTCCTTGAGCGCGACCTCGCGGTTGAGCTCGTTCTGGCGGGCCAGGTACACGGTCGCCATTCCGCCGCGACCGACTTCCGCGATCACCTCGTAGCCGGTGATGTCAGCGCTGCCCGGTTGTTGTCATCCGCGCCTCTTCCGAACGTGCTCAAGACGTGCGTAGCCCTTCATCAGCAGCTAATGAGGCGGCGAGGCGCACCGTGATACCCATCGCCGGTTCGTATCACCGCTCCGGGTCGCCGGCTCTTACCGCGGCGTCTGTCCCCATGTACGAAAGGAGTAAGGACGAAGATGGCTGACCTGCAAAGCCCGCGCCAGGACAAAGGTCCGGGCGGGAGGAGAGAGAAGGTGACACGTGAGTACAACTGAAAACGGTGCGGCGGCGGAGACGCTGCTCTCGGAGCCGGCCACGGCGTCCGTCAAGGAGACCTCGGGGATTCCGGATCTGGCTCCTCCGCCGCCCCCGCCTGGAGGCGGCTCGCGGGTCGTCCGCCGGCTCCTCGCCGGCGCGGTTGGGCTGACGCTGCTGGCCGGGGCTGCGGTGGCCGTCGTGCTCCTCGCCTCGTCTAAGCCGAAGCACCCGAGGGCGCCGACACCGCCGCCCCTTACGACGGCTCAGGTCGCCAATATCGGCAAGCGCTCCACCGTGCTCGTTGTGGCTCGAGCGAAGAGCAGCTCCCCGCTTCTCAACGGGGGCAGCAATCTCCTCGGCATCGAGAGCGGAATCGTGTGGGATCGAAACGGGGATATCGTGACCTGCGCCCACGGTGTGATCAACGCATCGAATGTAGAGGTCGGCTTCAACGGCGGAGCGCTCATTCCGGCCAAGGTGGTTGCCGTCGATGTGGCGGACGACACCGCAGTCGTCCGGGTAAACGCACCGGATCTCGTGGGTGCTCAACCGATCGCTCGGGCTCCGGCGGGTTCCGTGGCCCAGGGCAATCCCGCGTACGCAACAGGGTTCGGCGATGACGGTGGCGACAACATCCTCAACACCCCGTATCAGTTCACGACCGGATCGGTGGTGGCGGCCTCTGGCGTGAACATCAACGTCCAGACCGATCCGTTCGGATCGGACGACAACGGCCCGCTGAACCAGGTCGACCTCATCCAGACCGATGCCGCGATCAACCCTGGGAACTCCGGAGGCGAACTGCTCGATGCGAAGGGTCGCCTCATCGGGATGAACAGCGCCGCGGTGTCCAGCGCTCACACGGTGGGCTTCGCGATCAAAGAGAGCAAGCTGGAGCAGATCGTTCCGTCGCTGATGGCCGGCAAGTCCCGTGACTACCTCGGGCTGGGCCTGATCGCCATGCCGTCCGGCCTCGCTCAGCAGGTGAAGATCGACGGTGGGTTCGTCGTCACCGCGGTTGAGACCGACAGCTCGGCCGATCAGGAGGGTATGGACTCGCTGCTTCAGACGGCGACCAACCATGACGCGCTGCTCGTCGTGTACCAGGTCGATGACCATGCGGTGACCACTGAGCAGGAGCTGATCGAGACGCTCAATCAGATCAACAGCGGCCAAAGGGTCAAGCTCGGTCTCCTTGGCGTGGATTCGAACGGGAACGTCATCCCCTTGGATCCCATCACGATCACGATGTCGTGAGCGATCCCCTCCGGCCCTTCGGCCGGCTGTAACTCGAGCGCCCCGCCTTGTGCGGGGCGCTCCTACTTTTAGGTCGGTCCGGGTGTTCCGGAAGGCGCCGCCGGACGTCCGGACCGACGATCGCTCGCCCGCCATCCACTCCGTCAGCGGCAACCGGCCGAATCCGGCGCCGGGCACAGCACGAGCTTGATCACCGCGCGCGGGAGACGCTTGGCAGCTGCGGTGGCCACCGCGACGCCGAAGGAGTGCCCGGCGGGCGAGAACGAGTCGATCCCTAGCGCCCACGCCGCGGATCACGTCATCGGCGTAGGCGGCGGGGCGGGTTTTCGTCGGCCGGCTCGATCTGCCAACGGGGAGATTTGGCGCGAGGCACCGACGCGTCATGACGGCGGCCACGTCGCGCCAGGCCGCTGAGGAACTGAGGAGACCGCGGAGCAGGACGAGCGGTGCACCGCTACCCGGCCACTCGCGGATGTTCAGCGAACGCTCCGCGTCGAGCGTCACCCCGTGAAATGTCGGCGCCTGCGGAGCCGTGGGGAGAACATCGATTGGAGTGACCCGTCATACGAATGATACCGCGAGCGGCCCGTATCACGTAGCCGCCGAAATGGCTCATACCGGCGACGATGAGCGTAACGACACCAACCGGTCGCTCGACGCTGCGGCTAGAACGCGGTGAGACAAGTCGCCGCCCTCTGCCTGGGCCGCTAAGCGACGAGTACCTCGCCGCACGGGCGATCGTCGCGAAACACGGACACGACTCGCTGGCGCGCTTCGTGCTGCGGCCGGACAAGTCCTTCCATTTCGCTTTTGGAGGGATGCTCGCCTACCGGGTGATCGGGAACACCGCCGTGGTGTCGTCCGATCCGGTGGCGCCGGCGGGTGCCGAGGGCGGCGTGCTCTCGAGTTTCGTGGATTCCGCCCGCCGCCGTGGGTGGAAGGTCGTCGTATGGGGCGCCTCGCAACAGCACCTCGAGGCGTACCGTGCCCTCGGCTTCCGGTGGAGCTGTGCGGGCGAGGAGGCGTTCGTCGATCCCACCCGCTTCACGCTCGAGGGTCGCCGTGTGCGGAAACTACGCCAATCGGTGCATCGTGTGAACCGACGCGGCTGGAACCTGGAGGCCGTCTCCGCGGCAGAACTCCGCGCGGAGGCCTGGGTCGACATCGCTCGCTTCGAGCGTAACTGGAGGGCTGAGCAGTCCCGGGTGCATGGGTTCGCCATGAGCTTCGGGAAGTTCGACTCCGACGTGGAGGAGAACGATGTCTATCTCCTGGCCAAGTCGCCCGAGGGTGAGCTCAGGGCTCTCATGCTGTTCGTCTCGCACTGCGGAGGCTTGTCGCTCGACTCGATGCACCGCCTCGGCGAGACACCGAACGGACTCAACGAAGCGCTGGTCTGCTGTGCGCTGGACCGCGCCCGGGCGGACGACGTGCGCGCGGTCAGCCTGAACTACGCGGGGCTGGGCCACCTGGTGCGCGGGGTGCAACCGGCGGGGCGCATTCGTCACCTTGTGAATCAGGCGGCACTCGGCGCGCTCGCGCGCCATTTCCAAATGGAGCGCCTGGTGCGCTTCAACGAGAAGTTCTTCCCCGAATGGCGCCCGCGCTTTCTCGTCTACCAGTCGCGAGCAGCGCTTCCCCTCGCCGTGGTGAGGGTGCTTCAGGCTGAGGGCTACCTCGCCGAGCCCCATCCGCTGCGGTCTCTCAGGATCCCGCAACGCGCCGATGGTGGCGGATGGGCGGCTGAGCGATGACGCGTGGTGACACACACGCTGGGCGGCGGCGAGGTCGACGGCTCGTGGCCAGTCGCCGAGTTGTGCTCCTCGTCGCGCTCGGATTGCTCGTGGCCGGACTCACCGGCACCGTCGCGTATCTCCGCGATTACGCCAAGCACCGGGGCTTCGTCGCGGTCAAGCCCATCCCGGGGGCTAGGCCGGGAAGGCTTACGACCGTGACGTTTTTCTCGTGGGGGCTCCGACGCAACGCCAGCTATCAGGTCTACCTGCCGGCTGGCTACACGGTCCGACGACACTATCCCGTCGTCTACCTCCTGCACGGCGCGCCCGGATCACCGGCACACTTAACCAGCATCGGGAACGCGGAGACCCGGCTGGAGAACCTCATCGAGCAAGGTCGGGTGCCACCGATGATGTTGGTATTCCCGGACGGGCGCATCAATGGTGATTCGCAGTCCGACTCGGAATGGGCCAACACCCCAACTGCCGCGATGGAGAGCTACGTCATAGATGTCGTCCACGACGTCGACCGCCGGTTCTCGACGATTGCCGAGCGCTCCGCGCGTGTCATCGGGGGATTGTCCGAGGGCGGCTACGGGGCGATCAACGTCGCGCTTCATCATCTTGATCTGTTCGGAGGGCTGGAGGTGTGGTCGGGTTATTTCCTGCAGACCAAGACTGGCGTCTTTGCCAAAGCCACGCACGCCGTACTGGCATACAACAGCCCGCTCGATTATGCGCCCACGCTCCAGCAGCAGCTCGCGAAGTTTCCGCTGAAGGCTTTCCTTTACGTGGGTGCGAAGGATCCGTCAGTAGGACAGATCGCTCCGATGGCGGCGGCGCTCAAAGCGGCAGGCGCTGCCGTTGGATACGCGATCTATGCGGGCGGACACGATTGGCAGCTGTGGAACGCGCATCTGAACGAGATGCTTATCGTGGCGGGCCGAGACGCGAACGCCACGGTGCCCGCGCGAAGGCACGCGGCGGGATCCCCCCACGCGTCGCGAGCGCCACCGCGTCGGCTCCTCCTGGGACTCCTACTGGCACTCATCTCCGCGGCGCTCATCAACTTCGGCTTTCTCCTGCAACACCGGGGCCTGGTCGACGACACCTCATCGCAGTCCGGCCTCACATCGCAGCTGGCACGCACCCTCCGCAACCCGTCGTGGCTGGCTGGTCAGGCGATTGGCTCGCTCGGGTTTGCCCTGCAGATCGCCGCCGTCGCGCTCTCCCTCCTCTCGCTCGTACAAGCTTTCGCCGCCGGAGGCATGGCGCTTTCGGTCCCGCTGGCCGCGTGGGTGTTCGGTTATCGGATGCGCTGGACACAGGTGCTGGCCGTGTTCGTTATCGCGGCCGGCCTGTCGGTTTTGCCCCTTGGTCTGGCCCCGGAACGGCACGCGTTCAGGGCGGTGTCGCTCGTACTTACGACAGGCGGCATCTCGGCAATCGCTGTGCTGGCGGCGGCGGCCGGCACGGCGCCCCTGCGGGCGCTCGCGGCGGGTCTCTTCTACGGCGCCGCGGACGCGGCGATCAAGGCAGCCTTTCTAAGCTCGGCCCATCGCGGCAGCGCCGTGCTCCCGTTGGAGTGGGTCGGCGTGGCGGCGCTGACCACGGCGGGTGGCTTCGTCGCCTTTCAAGCGGCGCTACGCACCGGACGTCCGGTCGCGTCAATCTCGCTCATGAACGCGTCGGCGGCCGTGGCGGCGCTGGCGTCTGGCGTGATCGCGCTCGGTGAGTCTCTCGGCCGGTCCCCGACCGTGATGTTCGCTCACCTCGGCGTAATTGGCCTGGTGCTCGCCTGCATCCCGGTGCTCGCGACGGCCCAGAGCGAGATTACGAGCCCCGGGCAGAGCACAGCCGATGGCGAAGAGCAGGCCCTCAATCCAGACGCCCGCCCCGGGGTGCCGGGACGGGAGCACGGTGGCCAACCTGAGGTTGCGGGCCAGCGCGTACGACGCGTAGGAACTCGCGGCGAGCACCACCGTGCCCAACGTGAGCGCCAGCACGCCGCGTCTCACGGGCTTCACGCGCGCCAGCGCCATTCCGGCCATCGCGCCGGCGAGCAGCCAGGCCGCCACCAGACGGCCGGCCGGCTGGCCGTCGAACCC
>JAFAZZ010000151.1 GCA_019239375.1 Solirubrobacterales bacterium
ATCGAGTTGCGGTGGGTGTGGCCGGCCAGCGCCGCGATCACGCGGGGGTGGGCGTCGAGGATCGCCAGCAGCTGCTCGCCGCCCTCCGCGCTCGAGAGCGGGTGGTGAGACACCACGACCACGTACCGCCCGCCAGCCCCAGCGCCGGCCCCGCCGCCCGACCCTGCCCCGTCACCGGCCCCCGCGCCGCCGCCGGCCCCCGACCCCGCGCCCGACCCCATCTCATCCAGCTGGTTGGCTAGCCAACCAGCTTGGCCGGGCCGAACCAGGCCGCCGGAGCCGCCACCCCGTCGGGCCAGGTCGAGAACGATCAAGCGCAGGTCGCGGCCGACGTCCACGTGGTAGTCGAGCGTCTCTCCGGCGCCCGGCCGCAGAAGGTCGACGACCTCCGCGGCGTCCATCTGCCGGCGCGCCCCGTCTGGCGGCACGCGCACCGTGGGACCGGCTAACGCACGGGCCAGGAACTCGCGCACGAGCCCGGGCAGCGGCGGGCCATCGGGCGAGCCGGCGGCGGTCAACTGGGTCCCGGGCGGCAGGGCCAGGCCGGGCGGCAGCTCCCACAGGGCCTCGTTGCCCACCGCCAGCGCGCGCGTCTGATCGGTCGGGGTCAGCTCGCCGGCGACCAGGATGTCGTGGTCGCCGAGCACCGGGTACACGGCCGGCGCGAGGCCCGGCGTGCGGAACGGGCCGGCCGCCCGCTGCAGGAGGCCCGGATGGCGAGGCGCGTCGAGGTCGGGGCGGTAGTAGAACGGATCGGGGTTGCCGGCCAGCTGCACCCCGTAGTAGGGGCGGGAGCGCACGACGCCGCCTCGCAACACGGCAAGCGCCCAGGCGAGTTCATTGCGCTGGTCGTTGTCGATCACGTCTCCTCCCTGGATGACCGCGTCGGGCTTGAGCGCGGCCACGGCCCGGGTGGCTGCGCTCAGCACCTGGGTGGTGAGCGTCTCCTGGGGGCGGAAGGTCGACTCGAACGGGTCGCCAAGGCGGTCAAGGAACGGGACGCGCGCCGGCGAAGAGGCGTCGAGCACATGCGCGTCGGTGATGTGCGCCAGCGTGGCCAGCACGCGCTCGGTCGGCCGTACCGGGCCGAGCTCGGTCCGCGGCAGCAGGCGCTCACCCGGTCCGGGTCGCAGGGAACCGGTGCCGGCGGGGTCGAACCAGGTCGAGGCCAGGGTGGAGCCGGAGCGAGCGCTGCCACTCGTGCCCGCGCTGCCACAAGCCCCGCTCAGCAGCCCCCCGGCCGCGAGGATGATCGCCTCGCGCCGCGTGATCATTACGCCCCCAGCCCGGCGATCACGCTCTCGCGGGCAATCTGCCGCGCCACCCACGCGCCCGCGACAACGCCGGCGAGCACCAGCCCGGCCAGCACCACGGCGATCTCGGGCCCGCTCGCACCGAGCGACAGCGTCACGTAGCTGGCCGCCAAGTGCGCCACCGCCGGCCCGAGCACGGCGCGCTCGAGCACGATCCCGAGCACGGCCGCCGGCGCCACCAGTGCGATCACCGCCCCGCTCAGCAGTCGCCGCACCGCCGGCGGGCCGGCACCGAATGCCCGCAGGATCGAGATCGTACGCCGGCGCTCCTGCACGATCAGCGCGCAGGCTTGAATGAGCGCGTACAGGCAGACCAGGCCATCGACAATGGCAACCGCCCGCAGGATCGAGCGGAGCACGGCGACGAGCGGGACGCCGCGGCCGACCGCGCCGTTGGCCGGGGTGGCGCTTGGCCCGAGCGCGGCGCTGACCGCGGTGGCGCTCGCGCCGGAATTCAGCCGGACCGCGAGCTGCTCGCCGTCGGGGGTCCCGGGATCGGCGGCCATGAGGGCCCGGGCGGGGACGTAGGCGATCCGGCCGTCGTGGTCAAGCGAGCTGACGATCCCGGCCACGCGCAGCCGGAGCTCCTGGCCCGAGGCGAGCTCGATAGCCAGCGTGGAACCGGGCGTGAGGCCGAGGGCCTGGGCCAGACCGAGGCCCACCTCGGCCTGGCCGGCGCCGCGCAGGCGCGTCCCGGACACGAGCGGCGGCGCCTCGAAGAGCGTGTGGTCGCCCGGGTAGGCGACCACGTCGATCGTCTCGCCCAGGGAGAACGAGTCGACCGCCTCGGTCTCGTAACGCGGGGCCGCCGCCTGTACGCCGGCGATCGCGCGTACGTGCGCCGCCGCCGAGGCCCGCAGGTTCGCGGTCAGCTGGTAGCGCTTGCCGAGCGCCCCGGGGTCGGTCTCCAGCGAGCTGAGGGCCGAGGCAAGCGCGAGCATCAGCAGCACGAACGCGGTCGAGAATCCGAGCGTCGCCGCCGTCGCGACCAGGCGGATGCGCCGCGCTCCGGCCAAGCGGGCGCCGAGGATGGTCAGGCCGGCGCGCGGCCGCCGGCCGGATCCCGCCACCCCGTCGGATCCCGCCCGCCAGCCGGATCCCGCCACCCCGCCGGATCCCGCCCGCCAGCCGGATCCCGCCCGCCAGCCGGATCCCGCCCGCCACCCGGATCCCGCCCCCCGCCGCGCGCCGCCGGCCAGCTCGGCCCCGCGCAGCAGCGCCACCGGCGGCCGGCCCGCTGCCCGCCACGCCGGCCAGGCCGCGGCCAGCACGGGAATCGCCACCGCGCTCAGCCAGGCGGCGGCCAGCGCCGGCAGGAGCGCCGCGCCGGGCGCCGGCTCGTTCAGCATGACGAGCAGCCGGGCGGTGGGGCCGTAGGTCGCGAGCAGCCCGCCGACGGCGCCCACGGTGGCGGCCGGTGCCGCGACGAACGCCGCCTCGAGCGCTTGGACCGATGCCAGGTACCCCCGCGAGGCGCCGACGGCGCGTCGCACCCCGATCGCGGGCAGGCGGCGCTGGACCTCGGCGCGGGCCGAGGCGGCCAGCATCGCCGCGGCGGTGGCGAGCGCGATCAGCGAGAGCGCCACGAGCAGGTCGATGACGATGCCGGCGGCCTGGTCGAGTAGGACGCGCACGCCCGAGCGGGTGACGAAGCGCACGCCGTGCAGCCCGTAGCTGGTGGCCCGCGCCTGGACGAGCACCTCGGCCAGGTTGCGCGGGTCGCGCAGCCAGATATCGGCCAGGTCGACGCGCGGGGCGCGTCCCGGCCCGTACACCGCCGCCTCCGACACATACACGCGAGGCACCGCAAGCGGATAGGAGACGTTGTCCGGGCTTTCGGAGAACCCGACGATCCGCTCGTCGCCGAGGCCGTCGATGTCGAGCGTCCCGCCGAGCTGCAGCCCCCAGGCCGCGGCCAGGCCGCGCTCGACCACGACCTCGCCGTGGCGGCCGGAGACGTCGCGGCCGGCGACGATCGCGTAGCCGCGACGGCCCGATCCGACGATCTCAACCGCACCGTTGTCAGCGAAGTTGCCGGCGGTGTCGAACCCCACGCCGACGACCTCCT
>JAFAZZ010000162.1 GCA_019239375.1 Solirubrobacterales bacterium
GCTGGTCACGCGAATGGCGCTGGATATCGAGCGTTACATAGTTGAGTTGGGAACCGAGGGCAGACTGATCGAGATGCAGCTCGACGATGTAGCGTTCGATCTCGACGGCCATCCGCGTGACCAGCTCGGCTCGCTGCAGGACGGTCAGCACGTCGTTGAGGGTCGCTCCGCCTTCGAACTCCAGGGCGGTCAGCCGAGTCGAGACCTGGTCCAGCCGGCTGCGGTACTTGTCGAGCGTGGCCAGCGCCTGGTTGGCCTTGGCCAGGACGACCGGGATGTCCTCCAGGATGTATTTGATCCCGTCGACGTAGAGCGAGACGACCTCGCGGCGCTCGGAGATCGCCACCACCAGCGCATCGGTCTGCTTAGACACGCGCTCGGCGGTGCGATGTCGGGTGCCGGTCTCGAAGGTCAGGATCGTCGGATCGGGCGTCAGCTGCACGTTGACCTGGGCGATCTTGGTCGCGTTCGAGCTCAGCACGATCGCGCCGTCCATCTTGGCCAGCTCGTACAGCAACGCCGGCGAGTAGTCGAGGTCGAGCTTGATCCCGCCCGAGAACAAGAACGCCAACTCATCCGCGTCACCGATGACGATGAGTCCCCCGGTCCGGGCGTGGAGGATGTTGTCGATGCCCTCCCGGAGCGCCGTTCCGGGGGCAACCATCTCGAGTGCCCTTACCAGCCGGGAATCCTGTCGAGATTCGAGCTCTCCCTTGAGCTCTTCCCCGGAACGCGGCGGCATGAAGGCCGATTTTACCGCTTATTGACAGGCGCCATCGGACCTCACGCCGCCAGAGCGTGCTGCCGAGTCCCGAACGTATGTGCGAGTGCCGCACGCAGCGTGCCATGCGCCCCCGGCTCCACCACCGGCCCGAGCCCGAACTTGGCCGCCTCGGCCAGCCGTCGATCGCCATGGGCGACCGAACGCAGCTCCCCGGTGAGGCCGAGCTCCCCGAAGCAGGCCAGCGGCTGTCCATCGGTCCCGCCGGGCGCCACCCCCCGCACCGCGCTGACCACCGCCAGCGCTACCGCGAGGTCCGCGCCGGGCTCCTCAACCCGGACGCCGCCTACCACGTTGACGAACACATCGGACGTCCCCGCCCCGATGCCCGCGTGGCGTCCGAGCACGGCCAGGACGAGGGCCAGGCGGTTGCGATCGAATCCCGACGCCACCCGCCGCGGCGGGACCAGCTCGGAGCTCGACACGAGTGCCTGGATCTCGACCAGCAGCGGGCGAGACCCCTCGATCGCGCAGAGCACGACGCTGCCCGGCGCCCGCGTGGCCTCGCCAAGGAACCGCGCCGAGGCGTCCAGTACCTCGACCAGTCCGTCGTCGCGCATCTCGAACACGCCGGCCTCGTTGGTCGACCCGAACCGGTTCTTAATCGCCCGGACGGTGCGGTAGGTCCGCTCGCGCTCACCCTCGAACTGGAGCACGCAGTCAACCAGATGCTCGAGCACGCGCGGCCCCGCTAGCGTCCCGTCCTTGGTGACGTGGCCGACGAGCAGGACAGCGATTCGCATCGCCTTGGCGAGCTCCATCAGCTGGCCGGCGACCTCGCGGACCTGGGCCACCGAGCCCGCAACACTCGAGAGCTCGCCCGAATGCAGCGTCTGCACCGAGTCGATCACGCACACCTCCGGCCGCTCGCGCTCGAGCGTGGCCAGCACCGTGTGCAGGTCGGTCTCGGCAATCACCGGGATCCCCAGCGCGCCGGCCCTCAGGCGCGCGGCGCGGAGCCGGATCTGGGCCGCCGACTCCTCGGCCGAGACGTACAGGGTGCGCCGGCCTGCCTCGTGTAGGTTGGCCAGCACCATCGTGGTCAGGGTGGACTTACCGATGCCCGGCGAGCCCCCGATGAGCACGAGCGAACCGGGCACGATCCCTCCGCCGAGCACGCTGTCGAGCTCCCCGATGCCGGTGCCGAGTCGCCTCTGCTCGATAGCCGCCACGTCCCGCAGCGCCACTGGTTTGACGGGAGCCGCGACCCTCGCAGCCGCGCCCCGGGCGCGGGGCGCCGGCCTCGGATCCTGCGTCTGTTCGACGAGCGAGTTCCATTCGCCGCAGGCCGGACAGCGCCCGGCCCAGCGGGCGGACGCGTGGCCACAGGCCGAGCAGACATGAATCGAAGCGGGACGCGGCATCGCCTCCCGCGAGGCTACGCGGCGCGCCCGACGGAAAGGGCGACAGCGCAGCGGGGTCCGCGTAGCGGGCTACTCGCGCGCTGGGGGCTCGTCGGCCTCGACGCGGTCCTCGGGCTCGCCCGATTGCGCGTCCTCGGCGTCGTCGCCGCCTTCGGCGCCGACGGCAACCGGCGTCGGCTTCGGCGCCGGCTCGATTACCGTCAGCTTGACATCGGCGTCCGCCGGGGGCTCCCCGCCGTCCTCGGCGGTCGGCCAGTCGACCATCACGGTCGAGCCTGACGGCACCTGCGAGCGCAGGACGAAGTCGGCCAGCGGATCCTCGACGTAGCGCTGGATCGCGCGGCGCAGCGGTCGGGCGCCCATCGCGGGGTCCCAGCCCTTGTCGACCAGCATGTCCTTGGCCGGCTCGGAGAGCTCGAGCTGGAGCTCGCGCTCGGCCATCGAGTGGCGGATCCGCCGCAGCAGCAGCTCGACGATCTCCTTGATCTCGTCCTTGGTCAGCTTGTGGAAGACGATGACCTCGTCGATGCGGTTCAGGAACTCGGGCCGGAACACCTTCTTGAGCTCGCCCATGATCCGGGTCTTCATGTCGTCGTAGGTGATTCCGGTGTCGTCGTCGGAGACGGCAAACCCGAGCGGGGTGTTGCGGGCGATCTCGGAGGCGCCGATATTCGAGGTCATGATCACGATGCAGTGGCGGAAGTCGACGGTCCGGCCCTGCGCGTCGGTCAGCCTGCCGTCCTCCAGGATCTGGAGCAGGATGTTGAACACGTCGGGGTGGGCCTTCTCGATCTCGTCCAGCAGCAGCACGCTGTAGGGCTTGCGCCGCACCGCTTCGGTCAGCTGCCCACCCTCGTCGTAGCCGATGTAGCCCGGAGGCGAGCCGACGAGACGCGACACCGCGTGCTTCTCCATGTACTCGGACATGTCGATGCGGATCATCGTGTCCTCGTCGCCGAACAGGAACTCG
>JAFAZZ010000211.1 GCA_019239375.1 Solirubrobacterales bacterium
CCCGGCCGCGGCCGCCGTCGGCGACATGTTCTCACGTGCGAGAACGCAAGCAACACAGTCCACCGTGTCCGCGAGCGCCGAACCCTCCAACCAGCCTCGCACCGGCTTTCCGCGGTCCAGCGCAATCACCGTCCCCAATCCGAGCGCGATGTCTCGGCCGCCGAGCATGCGGGCAAACAACGGCGCGATCCCTCCCGACGCGCGCCTACCACCCGTGACGCGCGCGGCCAGGCCGGGAGTGAGGACTGCAGCCACACCAATTGCGATCCGGCACGCGCAAGAGACATCGCCAGCGTCGCATCTTCCATTCAGCGATCGTATCCCGGTTTGCCAGGCTCAACTAGCTCTACGGCCGGCGCACCGAGGATCCACCCTAGCCGGCCGGGGCGAGTCGCGAGTAGTCGCCTTTGCGGTAGCCCGGAGTTCGCGCCATTAGACAAGGTCGGTGTCGTATACGCTGCCGACGCCCTGGAGGATCATGAGGGTCCGCTCAAGGCCCATGCCGGCGTCGACGCACCGCTGCGGCAGCTCAACCAGCCCGCCGTCAATCTCGCGGAAGCGCATCGACACGTGATTCCAGACCTCGACCCAGCGCCCATCGCTCGACGGGCTCCCCCCGGGATCGCCGTCGCCGGTCCAAACGAACATCTCGCTATCCGGCCCGCACATACCGTCCGGGCCCGTCCACCAGTTCTCCGATCCGAAGCCGCGCCGGATCTCGTCCCATGATCTCAAAATTCACTACTGGATGTCCCATGCGTTGCACCCTAGCTGGCGCACTGGATCCCAGGAGCGGATCGCCTCAGGGACACATACGCTTTCGCAGTGGCGGAGGCACCATGAGCCGGCGGTCGACGTCCCGCTTCGCGCGGCATGCAGAGCCCGCGCATCGGTCGGCTGGGCAGCCGGAATCGGGCGGGAGTGGCGCGGTCGTCGGGGGCCTTAAGACAGTCGCGGCCGTGCGGGAACGGTTTGGTCGAGGATGAGTCGGGTGACGGTGTGCACTGCGCCGAGTTCGGCCTTTAGGCCGCGCACGCTCAGGTGGAGCTCATCGGTGTCGGCGCATCGGAGGCGCACGAGGTAATCATGTTCGCCGGTGGCGTGCAGTGCCTCGACCACCGCTGGTTGGGCGCACAGCGCGTCCTCGAACGCCTGCATGTCCGCACCGGGCGCGAGGTCGACCTCAACGAGCGCCTCGAGCGGATAGCCAAGCCCGCTCTCGTTCACGATCGCTCGGTAGCCGCTGATCAGGGCGCGCTGCTCGAGGCGCCGGAGCCGCTCGCGAGTCGCACTGGGGCCGAGAAGCACTCGCTCGGCGAGCTCCTGCACCGTGACGCGACCGTCGTCGACGACGTGGGCGAGGATTTTACGGTCAACAGCGTCCATTGCGGCTGATCTTACGGGCTATCTGGTCACTTCATGTCAGAAATCCGCGCCACCTGCGGCGGATTCTGCACGATCATTCTGGACATGACCGCCACCATGCACCGCACCGCCGAGATCACCGTCAGCCTCCCAAGCGAGCAAGCCATCACGCTCTTTACTCCCGAAGGCGAGCGCCGCTGGGCCGACGGGTGGGATCCTCGCTATCCGCAGCGCGACCGCCGCGAAGGTCCCGGGACCGTCTTCATCACAAGCCACGGCGCTCACCAAACGACCTGGGTCATGGTCGACCAGCGGCCGATGAGCATCCGCTACGCACGCGTCGTGCAAGGCATGACGGCGGGGACTATCGCGGTCGAGGTTCTTGGCCGCCACGAACAGGCCACGGACGTGCTTGTCACATATGACCTCACGGCGCTCAGTCCCGCCGGCGAAAGTTGGCTCGAGCGCTTCGACGCCGACTATGACGCCGAAATCGCGGGCTGGTCGACCGAAATCGCCGCCGCGCTCGAGCAGCCGACCTCACTCAATCAGGTAGCCATCAACCGCGCAGAGAGGAACGGCTCATGAACGACATCACGATTGCAACCAGTTCGGCGGCCTCGCACAGCCTGACGTCAGGCCGCCGCCTCGGCCGCGTCAGATGTGCGGCGCGGGCCGCCGGCCGCGACCTCGTGTACCTGACCGCCGTGCTCGGGAGCAGCATCGCTGGGTACCCGGCCGGGGCGGTCGGGGTCTCGCTGACTCTCAGCCTGTGCTTGCTCGTGTTCGGTGTGCTCGTGTGGGTGCCCGTCGCCATGGCTGCCGCAGCGTGGCAAGCCTCGATCGCGGCATCGTCAGCTGGTACCGGCACCGTCCGGTCTTCGCTCGCTATCGCCGGTCGCCGTCCGCCAGCCTGATCGACCGCCTCAAGACCGCCCTGGGCGATCCGCGCATTTGGGCCGATCTGAAGCGCCGACCGGCGATGCAGATCGGCCGCCATCGGTGACGGGCTGGGCCTGCGCGGAGCGCAGAATTCGGCGGTGGCCGGAGGTAACGAGCACGCGTGCGCGCGGCTACTCCGACCCGTGGCGAACCACGCGTCGTCTGTCCGGCCGGCGAACGCCTGCCTTCGAGATTGCATCGACGCGACGCGGCAGCCCCTGACTGTTGCTCCCATGCTCCGCCCGCGGCGCGAGATGTGTGTGCCGCGCCGCTTGCTCTCGGTCACCCGCGCGGGACGGGCAAGAACGCGATCGCTCGGTCGCGGCTGGTGCTTGCCTCTGGAAGCTGCGCTGCTGCACCTCGACACCGGACTTCGAGCTGCACCGACTCTCGCACGGCCCTGGCGACGCAGCGGTCTCGCGCCCGAGGGCTAGACGAGTGCTCCTCGTCCGGAGCGGCACAGCCGCAAGCGACGCTCGCGTTGCCCCGGCAAGGTAGAAGCCTTAGAGGGCTTCGACGGCATGGTCCTGACTGTCGCTGTCACCGGAAGCGCCGTCTCCGTCAGGAGCCTCAACCAGACTGCTGCGAATAGCCCGAAGCAGAACGGAACGCGGCCACATCTGGAGCTGCTCGCGATCGCTGTGCAGGTCGGCGAGCTTGCGGTCGCCGGTTCCGAGCAGGCTTAGCGGTTGGTGGAGGGCCCGCTCACCGCCGTGCCGGCGGGTGGACAGGATTCAGCGCCAGGGTTGCCGCGCCGCATCGCGGGCGGTTACAGTCGCCCTGGACGACGGCGGCCACGACCAGGGAGTCACAACATGGCGCTTATGCTCATCAGCTTCGACGTGGACAACTACGACGAGTGGAAGGAGCTATTCGACTCGGATCCCGGCGGTCGGAAGTCGGTCGCGAAGGGGCATCGGATCTCCCGCTCAGTCGATAATCCAAACGAGATCTTCTTGTCGGTGGAGTACGCCTCGGCCAACGACGCCAGGACCGTTCTCGCACGGCTTCAGGAGGCAGGGGTCTTCCAGAGGGCCCAACCGAAACTCGGCCCAGCGATCACGGAGATCGTCGAGGAAACGACGTACTGACACCCGGCCGCTCACGCTCTGATCGATTAGGGACAGTCTCGGCGGCGCAATCACCGGGCCGCCACGAGACGCCCGCTGTTCGTCCGGAGCGGCACAGCCGCAAGCGACGCTCGCATTGCCCCGGGGCAAGTAGAAAGCTTGGAGGGCTTCGGAGGCATGGTCCTGAGTGTCGCTGTCGCCGGAAGCGGCTGTCTCTCCGTCAGGAGCCTCAACCAGACTGCTGCAAAATAGCCCAATGCGGAAGCGCGGGTCGGTGCCGGAGGGCCTTGACAGGAACGCGATGTTCTGAGTAGGTTCGTGTTTGTTCCGCGGGGGCGGGGCGCGCCGGGACCGAGAGAAAGGAAGTACCCATGCGACGGATTGCTCCTATCGTGGCGCTTGCGGCCACCTCCCTTGCGTCCGGCGCCGAGCGAGGAGGTGTCTAATGGTGATTCGCAGTCCGTTCCCGGACGTCGAGATTCCGGACCTGCCGTTCACCGAGTTCGTCCTCGCGCGCGCCGGCGAGCAGGGCGACAAGGCGGCGATCATCGACGGACCCACCGGTCGCAGGATCACCTACTCGGAGCTGACGGAAAACGTGCAGGGGGTCGCTGCAGGCCTGGCTGAGCGCGGCTTCGCCAAGGGCGACGTATTCGCCCACCTCGCCCCGAACCTTCCCGAGTACGCGGTTGCGTTCCACGGCGTCGCGACGGCCGGAGGCGTGAACACGACCGCGAACCCGTTGTTGACCGAGGACGAGCTCGCCAAGCAGCTGGTCGACTCGGGTGCGCGCCTGCTCGTCACCGTGCCCGAGCATCTCGAGAAGGCGACCACGGCGGCGTCGCGCTCCGGGGTCGAGGAGATCTTCGTCTACGGCGAGGCCGCCGGAGCGACGCCGTTCGCCTCGCTTGTTCAGATCGGCGCCGAGCCGCCGCGCGTCGTGATCGATCCCGCCGAGGACCTGATTGCGCTCCCCTACTCGAGCGGAACCACCGGCCTGCACAAGGGCGTGATGCTCACGCACCGGAACCTCGTCGCGAACATCATCCAGTGCACACACCCGGATGTCACCGACAAGAGCGACGATGAGCTGGCGGCTGAGCGCGCGATCGCCGTGCTCCCGTTCTTCCACATTTACGGGCTCGTCGTGCTCATGAACATCCCGTTGTTCCGCGGCGCGACGGTTGTGACACTGCCGCGATTCGAGCTCGCCGGCTTTCTCCGAACCATCCGGGACTACCGCATCACGCGCGCGTGGGTGGTGCCGCCGATCGTGCTCGCGCTGGCCAGGCATCCGCTCGTGGACGAGTACGACGTGTCTAGCCTTGAGTACATGAACTCGGGCGCGGCGCCGCTGTCGGGCGAGCTCGAGGTGGCCTGCGGAAAACGCCTCGGCTGCCACATGACACAGGGCTACGGGCTCACCGAGACCAGCCCGACGACGCACTGGGTCATCGACAAACTCGCGGGCACAATGCCGGGTTCGATCGGGCCCGCGGTGCCCAACACCGAGTGCCGGATCGTCGATGTCGCGACCGAACAGGACGTCCGCGTCGGCGAGTCGGGCGAGCTCTGGATCCGCGGCCCCCAGGTAATGAAGGGGTATCTCAACAACCCGAAGGCGACGGCCCACGCGATCGACGATGACGGCTGGTTCCGCTCCGGGGACGTCGCTCGGCTCGCCGAGGACGGCTCGCTGTGGATCGTCGACCGGATCAAGGAGTTGATCAAGTACAAGGGCTACCAGATCGCCCCAGCGGAACTCGAGGCGCTGTTGCTCACCCACCCCGCGATCATCGACGCGGCCGTGATCGGGCTGCCCGACGAGGAGGCCGGCGAGGTGCCGAAAGCGTTCGTCGTCGCACGCGAGCCGATTACGCCCGAGGACGTGTCCCAATTCGTCGCCGATCACGTGGCCCCGTACAAGAAGGTGCGCGCTGTTGAGATCATCGACGAGATCCCGAAATCACCCTCAGGCAAGATCCTCCGACGCGTGCTCATCGAACGCGACCGGACAGCTGCGACGGCTCGCTAGGCCCACCCCCTACTGCCGAGCGCCCGCTTTGATCGATTAGGGACAGTCTCGGCGGCGCAATCACCGGCCGCCACGAGACGCCCGCTGTTCGTCCGGACAGGAAGAGATTTCCGGCCGGCCGGTGGCTTCCCGGAGGTGCTGTAAATAGTCGGTCCCGTCAAGGCGACGGCGTAGGTTCCCTCATGTCCGGCAAGACGAAGACGGAGGACCTACGCCGTGAGACGTACCGGACCGCCGTCGGCGGAGGTCGGGGCTCACATTGACCAATTGCTTGCGGGTGGGGTGGGCGAGAACCCGCGGGAGACACTCGCGCACCACGATCTCGCCCGCCCGCCACTCAATGTCATCCAGCCGCAGACCAGCGACCTCGACCCGGCGCATCCCGAGCCGCACGAGCATCGTCAAGATCGCGAAGTCCCGCATCCCCGCAGCCGTCGAGCGATCGCAACTGTCCACCACGCGCGGACCTGCTCGGCATCGAGCGCGCGCGGCAGACCCGCGAGCCGCCACCCCGCGACTGACGGCACCGCCCCAGCCAAAGGCCGGCCGATCAGACCCCGGACATGCCATAACCCAAGCAGAGATCGCAACGCGCTGAGCAACAGCTTCGCCGACTTCGGCGACCGCCGCCTGGTCTCCGCCAACAGGAACCCGAGCACGTCCCTCAGGCGACAGATCCCACAGCTCGACCTCGCCGGTCGTGGTCACGCGCGACTCCACGAATGGGCGGACGACCTCTCCGCGCGCAGTCCCCGCGGTCAACCCGCGCTCCACTGTCAGATACCGGCGATACCGATCAATCAACTCATAGGCGGCCGTCCCCACCGCAGGCTCCTGCGCAGGCACGACCCCCAGCCGGCGAAGATGACCCACCACAGTGTCATCCCCGCGCCGCGCACGCTCGCGACCCGAGCGAGATGCTCACGCCGAAACCGTTCCAGCTCCGGCTCGCGCAACCTCTCTCGAGAAACGTGCTGCTCCTGCATCCAACGGCTCAAATGAGCAAGCACCCGAAGCTGCACCGCCGCCGCAGCCGGCCGATACCGAGACTCCTGCAACTCGGCGATGAACCCGGCCGCGAACGGCTCAAGCGGCCCGGTCACCCGAACCCGCGACGGCTCTCCCATCAGGACGCTCCTCTCGCTCGTGGAGAGGCCAGCGTCGACAGCCGCCGGCGGATTATGGCGAGACGTCAGGCCGCCGATGCCGCTATTTGCTGCGGCTTCTCAATCCAGATCGGCATAACCCGGAGGTCGGCATAGTGCACGTTATGCAGACGTATGCATAACGTGCACTTCGTCAGAGACATGCTCTACCACTGGCGCCGCGACCAGCGCGGCCTGGTCGCGGCCGCGCTCAGAGAAGTATTCAACGCCGAGAACCGCGACCAGGCACGCGAGCGGGTCACCCACGTGATCGCCCGACTTGAGGCGGTCGCTTCGAAGGTCTGCCGGCTGCTCGAGGAGGCCGAGGAGGACCTGATCGCGTTCTACGCGTTCCCGCCGGAGCATTGGACCAAGCTCCGCAGCACGAACCCGCTCGAACGCGTCAACAAGGAGATCGGCCGCCGTACCGACGCCTTCGGGATCTTCCCCAACGACGCCGCCGTGATCCGCCTCGCCGGCGCCCTGCGCTCCGAGAGGATGAATGGCTCGTCCACCGCCACTACCTGTCCGTCGAGTCCATGGCTCTGATCCTCTCCGCCGGGTGGACCGAGGATCCCTCACTCGAACACCAGCAACAAGAGGTCGCCGAGCTCGACCCCGCTTGAGAAGCGAACGTCAACGTCGACGAGTTCCCCAGCGTTACACCACGAACGACTACTTGACTGAAGCCCCAGCCAGCATTACGCTGGTGCCCCGGTGCGATTTGTCGTGCACGAGGTTGGCAGTACATACACCGATATTGCTGTGGTCGTAGACGGAGCCTCATCCGACAAACGGAGGTGAATTATATGGGTCGTCTTAGGAGGATCCTCGCGCTGGCGGGAGTCAGCTTTGCTGTAATGCTGACGTCAGGCGTAGCCATCGCCTCAGCCGACTGTGGCTGGCTCGCAAACCCTAAGCCGGGTACCCCACTGTACATCAGGTCAGGCCCGGGTACCGGTTATTCGATAGTCGCATACCTGAGCTACGGAACGGAGTTCTTCGGCGCTCAGATTGGAGGCTGCAACAAGAATGCCGCCTGGATTCACATCGACGAAACGCGGGCGCCGTTTTGGTGGTATCCAGGCGTACCAGCGTACGCCAACAGGACGTATGCCACGCCTTTGTTTTAGAGATCGTAGCTGACTGAGCCTTACCCGAATGCGACCGGAGACGACACCTCGTAGGCGAAGCCAACGGTCGTGTTCGGGGCTCTGGCTGCCGTGTGCCCGGCCGCCGAATAAGACGCACTCTCGCGCCTACGGAGGTTCGGCGGTGGCTCCCGAGGTGGCAGAAAGGACGTGCTCCAGCAGCCGGCCCTCGATTGAGACGAAACGTTGCGATGCGCCGCCCTGGGGCTGCAGCATGTAGATCCCCTGTGTCAAGCGCAGGTTAGGAGTAGCGCCGTTCGATGGGCGGTCAAGCGCTGCGTGCTCTGCCTTTGCGGGCGGCCTGCGGTGGCGGCGGCGCCGGGCCGTCGATTGGGGTGACGGTTAACGGTCCGGGAGGAGCGACGTTGTCAGGCGGCCGTGGCGATAAGTCGTTGCAGGGCGGTGCTGCTGGGGTTCGTAGGTGTCGTGGTCGTGCTAGAGGCGCCAGACGGCCGGCACCACGCGCGGCCGAGGATGCGTGTGGCGTGGGTGTGGCTGGCGCCGCGCGCCCGAGCGCGGTCATAGATGTCTGCCGCCCACGGGTTGTGGCGGCGGCTTGCGTCAGCGAGGGTGCAGACCGCTTGGCGTAGCCGGTGATCCCACGCCCAGCGGAACTGGGCGTGCCTGGCTTTGCCGGACTCAACGGCGACCGGGGCCTGGCCGGCGTCGGCAGCGAGGGCCCGGTAGGTGTGGAGTTGCCCGTCGACGCGCTCGAGCGGATCACCGTCGCGCTCGAGGTCACCGACCTGCTCGGCGCGCAACTCGACGAGCTCGGGCGCGACCTGCGCGCCCTCGCCCGCCGCCAGACCAGCTGCCAGGGGCTGATGGCCCAATACGGGATGGGCGAGATCTCCTGGCTCGTCACCCTGTGCGAGCTCGGGTCGTCACCCGGCCGCACGCCTCCCGCCAAGCTGTGCGAATGGCCGGCATTGGACCCGGTGTGCTGGGCGGGCAGTGGTCTACAGGTTATCTCCAGATGAAGGTGTGGTCGGGGTCTGAAGTGCAGTGGAGGATCACGCGGTAGCCTGCGGTGGCCGTCGACCAGTTGGTGGCGCTGGAGTTGAAACCTTCGGTCATGGTGCCGGTTCCGTACTTGAGGGGAATCGATCTTGAGGGCGCGGTGATGCTGACGGCGATCGGCCAGGGGTCGGTGGGATCGTGACTTTCCTGGATCTCGACTCCGGGCACGATGTAGGTGCCGAACGGGGCATAGTTGTGGTTGAGCAGGTACGGGTGGTCGTCCGGACAGCGGTAGGCGGGGAAGTACTCGTTGGCCCACAAGCCCTTCAGCACGCGGCTCGGGAAGGCGTTCACGAGGCAATCGACGGCTGCGAATTGACGCAGGGCGCGAGGAAGGGATGCGTGTTGGTTCCCGTGCCGGTGATGTCGGCGGGGCGGGCCGGGGCCGCGGGGGCGAACCGCGTCAGGCGGGATAAGGGCGAGACGCGGTCGTGATGGCGCCGGCAGCCGACGGCGATCGAGTCGCTGGGGTTCTCGTAGATCACCTCGTGCCCGGCGCTCGCCGAGCACCGGATGTGGTCGCGGGGACCGGAGGCGATCACCTGATCGTCGCGGCCGTCGAGAATCACCGTGCCGTCGGGTCGGTCATCGATCACCAGCTCGCTGCCCGAGCCGCCGATCACCGTTCCCCCCGGGCCCACGTAGATCAGGGCCTTTCCGCCCCCCAGGCGGATCGTGACATCGGCCCCGAGCGCGCCGATCTGATCGCGGGCGATACCGCCGGCCCGCACCGGCTCCGCGGCCCCAGGGCCAGGATGAAGTTCGCCCGGCGGGGAACCGCGTACACGACCCCGCCGGTAGCGCCGGCCACGATCGTGTTCGCGCCCAGCCGGCCCCCCGGATCGAGCGCCGCCAGCCGGGCCGGGGCGGCGAGCGGCCGCCCGGCCGCGGTCTCGATCGCCAAGGCCGCCAGCACCACGGCCACCAGCGCCGCCGCCAGCGCCCACACCCACCGGCGGCAGATCACCAGCCACCTCACCTGCGCACGCCTCACGCACGCATCCTGATCCAGGCAAGACCCCAAAGGCGGTGACTCACGACCCAGGATCTGAGGTGCCCTGGCGGTGCACGAGAATCCAAGACACAGGCCATCGCTCAGCCGCACTCGCCGCCTGCATGGCCCGGCTGGGGCGGTTCCCGGACGCCGCCAAGACCGCGGCAAGCTCTACCGCCTGTAGCTGGTGACGATCTCGCCGAGCCGCACCCCTGACCTCTGGTGATCCAGCACCCCCCAGCGCCAGCGCCCGACTCGCTGGAGCCCGCGCCTGGACCAGGCCGCCAAGGCGCTTGACAAGCTTGCCGCCCCGCACTTGTCCGCAAGCTTATAAGCGCTCGAGTTGGCACACAGCCGCCGAAGCGCTTGAGACTCATGCCCGGAACTGCTCGGCCAGCTTGCGACGCGCCACCCCCTCGGCGGCGGAGGGCAGCGCCGGGTCGCCCCGGGCTTGCGCCTCGGCGGACGATCGGATTTGCCCCGGTACGCGGGCGGACCGGCGCGGCGCCAGTTCCGCCTGACGCGCGGGGAATGCTGACAGCGAAGACGAACGCCCGTACGCTCGCGAGACCGGACACCGGAGGTGCTTCGTGCCCGAGCCCGTGGCGCGAGAATGAGCGGCATGCCGACCGCACGACGCATACCAGACCCGAGCCGAGATTTCTCCTGCGAAGGCGCCAGAGGCGGTAGCGTCCCCGGTTGATCGGCAACGTCTAGGGGGTAACGCAATGGCTGGACAGGCACTATTCCTTGGTTGGGGTCAGGTTGTACGTGGGCGCGAACAGCTTGCGCTCGAGGTCTTCCAGGAGGCAGTCAGCTACTACGGCAGGCTCCAGCAAGAGGGACAGATCGAGAGGTTCGAGGCGTACCTCCTGGATCCGCACGGCGGCGATCTCGCTGGGTTCTTCCTAGTCCACGGTGAACAATCGGTGCTTGACGCGGTCAGGTCGAGCGGAGAATTCCGCCAGCTGCTGGTGCGCGCGGGATCGGTGATCGACAACCTCGGCTTGGTGAGTGCCTACAGCGGCGATGCGTTGGGAGAGCAGATGGCGCGGTTCGGGCAGATGGCCCAGGAGCTGCCTCAGGCCAAATAGCGCCGTCGGGCGCATCGGTCGAATCCGCACGCTCGGCGCCTCGCACCGCAGGTCGACGATCGCGAGGCGGCATCACCACTCCAGAAGCCTTCCGTGGCAAGGAGCAATCATGCCGAGCCGGTGCGGTGTTTCTGAGCCTTTGATAGAGCGGCCGGGTTTTCTAACCCAATCGTCGGGGCGGTGGGGCGGGGGGTGGTTGGGGTAGCTTCGCGGCGCGTGGCCGTCAAGAGGCACCGCTTCGCGGCGCGCTTCGCGCGGCCCTGTCGGGCTGCTCTTGACTGCCGCGTTCCGCTTCGCTTTTGGCTTTCTGAGGGTCCGCGGAGCGGACCCCGCTGACGAGCGGGTGAGCGTCATCGGCCTCTCCTTCGGTTCTCTCTGACGCGCTGAGCGTGTGCTCGGCGCATGCCGGTGATGCGCGCGCGGCGGATGCGTGGGCCGCGGCCTGAGTGCTCATCCTCAGGGGTAACGTAGCCGATGCCAGCATGTAGGCGAACGGTGTTGTACTCGCGGCGGATGCGAGCGAGCTCGGTGTCGAGCGCCTGCGGGTCGCGGATCCCGACCAGGTGGGGCCAGTCGCCCAGGTGCGAGAAGAAGCTCTCGACGTGCGCCTGGTCGGTCGGGGTGCCGGGCCGGCCGTGGTGCTGGGCGATCGTCATCAGCGCCATGAACCCGCGCGTGTCACTCGCGGTCATCTCCGACCCGTTGTCAGACCAAGCGACCAGGATCGGACCGTCGTGATCGCCTGAGATCGGCAGCCCGTCCGGCCCGAGCAGCCCTTGGTCCTCGAGCGCTTTCGCGAACAGCAGCTGCACCTGCGTGCTGGTCTGCTCGACCGTGAGCAGGTACGCGATCCAGTAGCGGGTGACGACGTCGACGATCGCGTAGGCCACCCGCCGGCAGCGCGAAAAGTGCGACGCGTCCCAGATCCAGATCCGGTTGCGCTCCCACGCAATCTCGGGAAAAGCAGGCTTTGGTGGGCGTGGGCGGACCGGCTCGCCGGGCAGCTCGATGCGGTGCGTAAGCGCGACGCGCAAAAGCGTCGAGGGCGACACGAACACCTTGCCGATATACGAGCCGCGGTGCGCGAGCTTGCGGTGCGAGCGATCCACCCACGCCCACTCCTCGATCAGCTCGAGGATCGCCCGCTCCTCCTCGGGCAGAATGCGGTGCACCGCGCTGCCGACCGGCGGACGATCCTCGAGCGTCCCGTGCTCGGCGAGCCGGCGCCCAGCGATGCACCCGCACATCCTCGATCCCGAGCACCCGGCACGCCCGCGTGTGCGCCCAGCCGTTGGAAAGC
>JAFAZZ010000257.1 GCA_019239375.1 Solirubrobacterales bacterium
TGCTGATCGGCGAGGCGTCGTTCGGCGGCGACGGCAAGCAGCCCCAGATCACCGTACGGATGCACATCCGGCACGAGGCGCTGTTCCGGTGGCTGATGGAGCGTTTTCCCGAGACGCGGCTATACGGGCCGTATCACCACGGCGGCCGCTCCTACTACCAGTGGATGGCTCGCGGCACCGCGCTCGTCAGGGACGTCCTCCCGCTGCTCGAGGGCGCGCTGCACCCCGGCATCGACGCCTACGCGGCGGCGCGGTTCGACGAGATGGTCGCACGCTACGCGGGCTATATCGCCCGCGAGCGCGGTCGTCTCGAGTTGCTGGGCTGAAAGGTGGCGCCCCAAGCCGGATCGTGCGCAGATGTCGAGGCCGCCTTCGGCGTGCTCGCCGCGCGCTACGGGTTGTCCAACGAGGCTGTCGGCCAGTTACGTCAGCTGCAGCGTCTGCTCGTGGAGGACCCGCTGGCGCCGACCGCGGTGCGAGATCCCCGCAAGGTGATCGACGACCATCTTGCCGATTCCCTCGTCGCACTCGAGCTCGGGGTTGTCCGCGATGCCCTGACCGTTGCCGATCTCGGCAGCGGTGCCGGCGTTCCCGGTCTGCCCTTGGCGATCGCGCTCTCGAGCGCCGAGGTCGCGCTCGTGGAGAGCGCGGGGCGAAAGCGCGCCTTTCTCGAACGGGCGGTGGTCGTTTGTGGCGTGGCGAACGTTCGCGTCGTGCACGCGCGGGCGGAGTCGTGGCGGGAAGGCCTTGGCGCGTACGGTCTCGTGACCGCGCGGGCGCTTGCGCCGCTCGAGGTGGTCGTCGAGTACGCGGCGCCGCTGCTCCTGCTCGGCGGCACTCTGGTCGCGTGGCGCGGCCGGCGCGATCCAGCGGCTGAGCGCGCAGCGGCGACCGCGGCTGCGCAGATCGGTCTCGAGCCAGCCGGGGTCCTGCCAGTGAAGCCGTATCCGACGTCCGAAAGCCGGCATCTACACCTCATGTCGAAGGTCAGGGAGACGCCACCAAGATTCCCCCGCCGGCCGGGTATGGCGCTCAAGCGCCCCCTTGGCAGGAGCTGAGACAGCGTGACGCCTGGGCGCGTCGGTTGGCACGAGGTACAGACCGCGCTGTCGCCTGGGCGCGGCGGCTTGGCAGGAGCTGACCGCCTCCCGTGGGGGCGCCGGCTTGGCCCGCGCCGCGCGGAGATCATCTGGCCCGCCGCCAGGCTATCCGACAATGATCTGACCGCCGCCGGCGCTAGCGTCACGCGCGCATGAGGGCCGTGTACGCGATCGCGAACCAGAAAGGCGGAGTGGGCAAGACGACCACCGCCGTGAACCTGGCGGCGTGCGTAGCCGAGGCCGGCTACGAGGCGCTGCTCCTCGACATCGACCCCCAGGCCAATGCGACCATCAGTCTGGGCCTCGGCAAGGGCGACACGGACACCGTGTACGACGTGTTGATCGGCTCAGCAAGCCTCACGGAGGTGATTCGGCCAACCGGCATCGAGCGGCTCTCGATAGTTCCGGCCGGTCCCGATCTCGCGGGCGCCAACGTCGAGCTGCCCCGGATGTCGGGCTCGGAGACCCTCCTGCGAGACGCCTTGTCCGCAGTTCGCGAGCGCTACGCGTTCATCCTGATCGACTGCCCGCCCTCGCTCGGGCCACTGACCGTCAACGCGTTGGTCGCCGCCGATCGGGTGATCGTCCCGGTGCAGGCCGAGTACTTCGCCTTGGAAGGGCTGGCTGGACTGCTCGACACTCTGTCGCTCGTGCAGCGGGAGCTCAACCCATGGCTTACTGTGGCCGGCATGCTGCTGACCATGCACGACGGCCGAACCCGCCTGGCCCAGGACGTCGAGCGCGAGGTGCGGGAACATTTCCCCGAGCTCGTCTTCGACACGGTGATCCCGCGCAACGTCCGCATCGGCGAGGCACCGAGCTTCGGCAAGCCGGTCATCCACCACGATCCTTTCTGCGCCGGCGCCGACGCGTACTTCGACCTGGCAAAGGAGGTGGCCGCCCGTGGCTGAACGACCGAAGGGCATGGGGCGCGGGCTCGCCGCGATCCTGTCCGTGGCCCCCCGCGATGAGCTCCAAGAGCTCCGCCCGGTTCCGGTCGACATGATCGACGCTAGCCCTCATCAGCCGCGTCAAAACTTCGACGAGGAGTCGCTGGTTGGGCTGGCCGGCTCGATTCGGGCGCGCGGCGTCCTTCAACCGATTCTCGTTCGGCCCCTTCCGAATGGCCGCTACGAGCTAATCGCCGGCGAGCGCCGCTGGCGCGCCGCTCAGCTCGCGGAGCACACCTCGATTCCCGCCGTGGTGCGGCGGCACGACGACGCCGCGTCGCTGGAGATGGCGCTGATCGAGAACATGGCCCGCGAGGACCTCAGCCCAGTCGAGGAAGCCCGCGCCTGCGCTGCTCTCACCGAAGAGCTGGGACTATCCAGAGAGGAGGTTGGCGTGCGCGTCGGGCGCAGCCGCGTCGCGGTCTCGAACCTGATTCGCCTGCTCGACCTGCCGGACGAGGCCCTCGAGCTGATCGAGCGCGGCGTCCTCACGGAAGGGCACGGCCGGGCCCTGCTGCTCGCCGATGATCAGGGCGTGCGTCGCACTCTGGCCCGGGACGCCGCACGCGGGGCATGGTCGGTCCGTGAGCTCGAGGCGCGGGCCCGCGCCGCCGGCTCACCGGAGCGCCGCCAACCCCGCCGACCCAAACGAGCCCTCCATCCCGATCAGGTCGCTGCCATCGAACTCATCGCCGACGCGCTCGGCGCCGCATTCGGACGCGACGTCGACGTGACTCCGGCCAGGGCCGCCGGCTACCGCGTACAGGTCACCTTCGATTCGCTGGACGACGCGCTCGACGCCGCCCGCCGTCTTCGCGTTCGCGCCGTCGCCGGCTGACCCTCGGCGCCGAGGGTCCGCGGCAGGTCACGATCGACGTTTCCACAGACACGCAGCTATGTGGTTTCGCATCCGGCGTGAGGCGCGTCTATCGCTGGGCGTTCACGCTGAGGCGCGTTCGCGGTGAGGCGCGTTCGCGGTGAGGCGCGTTCGCGGTGGGCGATTCCTCCTCCGAAGGCTGGTCTCTCTGCAGGACCCAGATAGAATCGCCCCAACATCCGGCCGGTTAGTCCATGTGAACCGACCAGCCGTAACCCTGTCGCCGTGTGTGCCGTTGCTTACCGCGCTTTGCCGATAGCGACGCGCAGCGGCTTCCTCGCCGAGATCGTGGGTGGAAACTGATGCGAGGTGACCCTCGGATATGTATGTGACTTCACCTCATCTTGGCAGTACTGAGTTGCGTGCACGTGAGGAGAGGATGCAAATGGTGGATAACCAGACCGATGCTTCGAAACTGATAGACCGGAAAATTGACGGGCTCGGCGATTGGCGCGGCAAGACACTCAGCACGGTACGGCGAATCATCAGGGAAGCGGACCCAGATATCGTCGAGGAGTGGAAATGGGTGAAGGCTACAACCCCCGGAACACGGGTTTGGTCACACAACGGGGGCGTTTGTACTGGTGAGACCTACAAGGAAGTGGTCAAGCTGACATTCTTCAAGGGTGCTGCTTTGGATGATCCCGCCGGAATGTTCAACTCGAGCCTCGGCGGCAAGGTGAGGCGTGCCATTGACATCCGAGAGAGTGACAAAATTGACGAAGGTGCGCTGAAGAACCTCGTTCGTGAAGCTGTGGCGCTGAATCTGAAGCGGTAGAACATTCCATTTGACGATGATCAGCCGGGATCTTGGTCAGTGGCCACCGGCGACGGCGGCAAGCCTCGGCGCGTCCGTGCTCAACGCTCGATGCGGACGTCCGGGGACCTTGCGGCGAGGAACGCAACCGCCTGCGCGTTTGAACGTTCCAGAGTCGGGCGCCGAGTCCTCTCGGGCGGCCAGGCGCCGGCTCGCTCTTCCGCCGGCGGCGTATCGGCCTCGTGACCGTGTAAATCGCAGCAAAGTCGACGTCGTCGGTGGGCTTCGGCGACATAAGCATGCCGACGATGTACTTCGCGCCAGAGTCTGCGGCGCACGTCCACTTTGGTGAGTTATCCAGGTCGGAGGCCTAGCCGCCGTGCTGCCATCTAGGCCTTGCGGGACCGGCAGGGCAATCACGGCCGCTGCCGGGCAGATCCAGTCGCGGTCTCTTGCGGCTGTCGATGTAGGTGCGCCGAGCTCATGGATCGGCGCTACCATCCCGTCTCCGTGCAGGTCGCTGCGGCCGTAGGTGCCGTGAAAGCCATCTCATCGGGACGGCCATGCAGACGCCGACGTTCAGCCGCGACTTGCAGACCAAGGGCGATTAGCTCAGTCGGTTAGAGCGCTTCTCTGATAAGGAAGAGGTCCCAGGTTCGAGTCCTGGATCGCCCATCTCGACGTTTTCCCTGGAAAGAGCCGCAATTCCTCGTCCCATGCTCGGCGATGCCAGCCAGCCCGACAGGCCGGACCGAGCGAGTCACGGCAGCCGAGTGTGTGGAGGAGCAGTAGTACCGGGTGGTGCCGCCGAGCCCTCAGAACGGCTTTTAGAGCCTCGAACTCAATCCCGAAGACGGCGAAAGCAGGCCACGGCGGACGCACTTCTACCGCTACGACCCCGGTAGCGCGGGAACTCGCACCATTAACCACCGCCGTGCCAGGCACCGTTGCTACCCGCCCACGGAGGCTGACGTCCGCCGCCAGGCTATCCGCCAGCTCGCGTGAGGCGGAGCCGTGGAGACGCTAGACGATCCAGCCGGCGCCGAGCCGAGCCTCGCCGGCGCTTGTCGATATGAGCGTCAGCGATGAAGCGCAGTCCGCTGAAGCAGCAACCCAGCGGCGACACCCAGCGCGCA
>JAFAZZ010000428.1 GCA_019239375.1 Solirubrobacterales bacterium
GCGCAGCTGGGCAAGTTCGGTGCCGGCGCCCACGCCCGCGGCCCGGCGATCCCCGGGAAGCGACCGGGACACCAGCCGCCTGACCGCGAGGTCGAGCGCCTCGATCAGCGGCTGCGCGATCGGCCCAGGCCCCTGCCGGGCCGCGGGCGGTTGCAGGACGGCCTCGCTCATCGTGCCCTGACGATCGCGGGCGCCTCGTGCATGAGGTCCCCGGTGCCTGGCTCCTGCACCGCGGCGAGCACCCGCTCGAGCAGCTCGTCGGCCGTCACCCCCTCGCTTAGAGCGTCGTAGGAGAGGACGATCCGGTGTCGGAGCACGTCCGCCGCGAGGTCGCGAACGTCGTCGGAGACGACGTGGCCGCGGCCCCGGAGCAGAGCGAGCACGCGCGCTGCCTGGACGAGGCCGATCGGACCGCGCGGGCTGGCGCCGAACTCGACCATCGGTGTGATCTCCTTGAGCCCGTAGGCCGCGGGATGACGCGTGGCGTCGGCGAGGGCCACCGCGTAACCAATCGTCTCCCGATCCACCAGCACCGTCTCGGCCGCTGTCGCATATCGGCGCAGGTCGCCCAGCGCAAGGCGCTCCTGCACCACAGCCGGCTCGTGCAGGCTGCGCCCGACGACCGCGGCCTCCTCGCCGGCGCTTGGGTAGTCGACGAGGATCTTCATCAGGAAACGATCGACCTGGGCCTCGGGCAGGGGATAGGTGCCCTCGGACTCGATCGGGTTCTGGGTAGCCATCACGATGAACGGCAACGGAACCTCGTAGGTGGTGCCGCCGATCGTCACCTGCTGCTCCTGCATCACCTCGAGCAGGGCCGACTGCACCTTGGCCGGAGCGCGGTTGATCTCATCGGCCAGGAGGAAGTTGCAGAACACCGGGCCGAGCTCCGTCTCGAAGGCGCCCGTGTCGGGCCGGTAGACGCGGGTGCCCACCAGATCGGCGGGGACCAGATCGGGGGTGAACTGGATGCGGCTGTAGGAGCCGCCCAGGACCGCGGCCAGAGTCTTGACCGTCAGCGTCTTGGCAAGGCCGGGAACGCCTTCCAGCAGTACGTGCCCGCCGGCCAGCAGGCTCACCAGCAGTCGCTCGAGCATGGCGTCCTGGCCCACGATCATGCGCTTGATTTCGTGCAGCGCCTCCGACAACGCCGCCCGCGCCTCACTGCGCAGCTCCTGCGTATCGCCGATGTCAGTCATCTGTTCTCCTTGGTTTGCCGCGTTCTCTAGATCAGTCGTCCGAACCACGCGAGGGATGCGCCGCTGCCGACCAGCAGCAGAAGCAGCCCGCCTCCGGCAACACTGGCCGTGATCTCGTGCTTGACCTGCTTGTGGCCGAGCCTGGCGCTGAGCCGTTCGTACACCGTGTCCAATCGCGTCGCGTCGGTCGCGGTAAAGGCCTGCCCGTGTGAGATCCGCGCGATCTCAGCCAGCTGCTGCGGATTGGGCGGCACGGGGATCCTGACGGTCCGCGTGCCTCGCTTCTCCGTGACCGTCCCGTTGGCGGTTCCGAGCTCCACCGTATAGATCGGGATGTGTTTGACCGCCGCCTCCTGAGCGGCGCTCAGCGGATCTGAACCAACGTCCGACGCTCCGTCTGACAGCAGCACGATCGCCCCGGGGGGTTGCTTGCCGCCCTGCCGAGGGACGTTCGCGAGCGCGCGCATCGCCGTCTGAATCGCGTCGCCGATCGCGGTACCCCCGGTCACGCGGAGCTGCGCGAGCGCCGAGCGTACGAGCGCGCGATCGGTCGTGGGGGATTGCAGAAGCGCCGCCTTCGAGTTGAACTCGACCAGGCCCACGCGAACCGTTGCCGGGACGCGCGCGAGGAAGTGCTCGGCCGCCCGCTGCGCGGCGGCGAGCCGCGAGGGCGTCACGTCGGTCGCCGCCATTGACCCGCTGGTGTCGTTGGCCAGCATGATCGAGGCCGTATTGACCGGGACCGCGACGGTTCGCTGCGGCCGGGCGGCGGCCACGATCAGCACCGCAAGGGCTAGGGCGAAGACGAGCATCGGGACGTGTCGGCGCCAGCGCGGCCGGTGCGGCGCCACCGACGCGCTCAGCGCCGGGACCACGAAGACCGACGCGGCTTTGGCGCGCCGACGTTGCTGGCCCCAGTACCAGCGGGCGAGCAACGGAATGGCGATGAGCAGCGCGAGTACGGCCGGGTGGAGAAAGCTCATGGGTTGCGGCTCGGCGGCGTCGCCAAGGTCGCGCGCGTGGTGTACGTCGTCGAGCCCCGCTGCAGCTCGATCTCGACCTGATCACCGGGCCGGAGTCCGGAGATCGCCGCCTCGACGATGGAGGGCGCAGCGATCGGCTCGGTGTCGATCTGGGTGATCACGTCTCCGGGCTTGATGCCGGCCGCCTGGGCCGGGCTGTGTGGAGCGACACCGACGACCGTCACCCCGCCAAGCGGCGAGCTCGCCATATCGACGCCGAGCCAGGCCGCCGACCCGGTCGTTGCCGCCGGGCTGTTGGCGCTGGGGGCGCTCGAGCCCGAGGCCACCGCATACGCGCCACCGGCGACGAGAAGCGTCAAGAGCGCGACCAGCATCCCGGTGCGCAGCCGCCGGGAATCCACCCGCCGAGGCCGGACGAAAGGACGCCGCCGGCGTGTCTTCACCGCGGGCGGCGAAGCAGCCTCGCCTTCGGCCTCGGTCGGCTCGCCGGCCGCGCCGCGGCGCGCAGCCAACTCCTCGGTCAATGCCGAGGACTCATCCCGCCATTCACCGGACCACAGATGCCGAGGAGCGCTCATGTGCCCGTAGCAACCTACGAACGGTTTATGAGATCTCCCTAAGAAGAAATGGTCGTTTCCCCGGGCCGGGAGATCGACCGGGAATCAGTGCACTGGAGCGGGGATGGCCCGCCGGGCGAGGAACTCGCCGACGGCGCCGATGTACTTGTCG
Source organism: Solirubrobacterales bacterium (assembly GCA_019239375.1). Lineage (GTDB taxonomy): Bacteria > Actinomycetota > Thermoleophilia > Solirubrobacterales > Solirubrobacteraceae > Palsa-465. The sequence goes on from JAFAZZ010000428.1 coordinate 2,912, forward strand.
CGCTCCTCGATGAACATCATGTGGGCGCTCTCTTCGAAGACGACGAGCTCGGCGTCGGGAATACCCTCGGCCATGGCCTGCGCGGCAGCCAGCGAGCAGGTCCGATCGTGCCGACCGGCCAGCACCAGGACGGGGTGCGAGACGAAGGGCAGACGATCCTCAACGTCGATGGCGCCATACTGGTTGACTGCCGCCGCGCGCAGGACGTCCGGCGCGTACACCGCCCTGTCCAGGTCGGCGCGCAGGGCGTCGATCCGCGGATCGCGTGGATCGCGGAAGTGAAACGGAAGCTGGTCTGAGAGCAGAGACCGGCAATCCTCTTGCGTTCGCGCCTGCGATTCCCGCGCCCATGACTCGGTGAGCAGCTCGCGAAGCTCGACCGGTTCGAACGTTTCCAGGTTCCGCTGCACCGATTCCAGATGCGCGGCGGAGGGAACCCCGGCCGAGATGACGCTCGCACATGGTCGGCCCGAAAAATCCACCGCGTGCTGAAGCGCCACGAAGGCACCGAACGAATGCCCGAGCACTGCGTACCGGTCGAGCTCGAGAGAGCGCGCCAGGGCCCCGATGTCGGCTGCCATCTGCTCGAGCGTCCAGGTATCCGGCAGCGCCGGATCGGAGCGACCCTGTGAGCGCAGGTCGACGAACAGCAGGCGGCAAGAGTCCCTCAACCCGTCCAGGTGATCGCCGAACATAGTGTGGTCGAGCCCGGGGCCGCCGTGGAGCACGAACAGCGGCAGCGGGCCTTCGCCGCGCTCGAGCACGAACAAGCGCGTGTCCCCAGCTTCGACGAGCCGACCGTCCACCATGCGATCCTAACTACCTGCCGCGGCTCAGGCGCTGTCCTACGGCGCCTCCGAGATCTTAGGTCCGCTCGTCCCCCGGACGGCTGAGTCCCGTTCGGCTGTTTTCAGAGATCAGCGAGGCGGCTCTCGAGGAACCGCTGCTCTGGTCCGGGCTGCGTTAGCTCGAGAGCGCGCGCGTACGCGGCGCGCGCTTCATCGTTCCGGCCGAGGCGCCGCAGCAGGTCTGCGCGCGTGGAGTGGTAGTAGCGGTAGCCGTCGAGGTCGATGCCGTCGAGCCGCGCGAGCGCTTCTTGCGGTCCCTCGAGTTCGCCGATGGCGATCGCCCGGTTCATCGACACGACGGGCGAGCTCGTGATGTGCTCGAGCCGCTCGTAAAGGAGCGCGATCTCCTCCCAATTGCGTGGCTCTCGGAGGTGGAGATCGGCAATCGCTGCCTGGATCACGTAGAGCCCGGTTCCGTGGAGGGCCAGGGCGCGTGCGAGCAACTGCCGGCCGGCCTCGATCTGGTGCTGGTCCCAAAGCGAACGGTCCTGATCGTCGAGCAGGACGAGCTCGCCGCCCCGAAAACGCGCGGCGCTCCGCGCGTGGCCCAAGAGCATGAGCGCCAGCAGCGCGTGCGCCTCCGCTTCGTCGGGCATGAGCTCGATCAGCGAACGGCCGAGCCGGATCGCCTCCGCCGAAAGGTCGACGCGGCCGCCCCCCCAGCCTTCGTTGAAGATGAGGTAGATGACCGCGAGCACGGCGTCGAGCCGCTCGGGCAGCAGGTGGTCGGGCGGGACGGCGAACGGTATGCGCGCGTCGCGGATCTTGTGCTTGGCGCGGGTCAGGCGTTTGCTCATCGTCTCGAAGGGGACGAGGAAGGCGCGGGCGATCTCGTCGGTTGACAGGCCGCCGAGGGTCCGCAGCGTGAGGCCGACCTGGGCGTCGAGCGCGAGCGCTGGATGGCAGCACGTGAAGATCAGCTCGAGCCGCTCGTCCGGGAACGTCGCCGTCTCGTCCATCGTTTCCTCCGGTTGGTCTTGCAGCTCCCGCCCCAGCTGCTCAGTCTTGGCCTGAAGCGTCCGCTCGCGTCGAAGGCGGTCAACCGCGCGGTGGCGAGCGGTCGTGATTAGCCAGGCTGCCGGGTTCGCCGGCAGCCCGTCACGCGGCCAGCGTTCGGCGGCCGCGACAAAAGCTTCCTGCGCGGCGTCTTCGGCCAGCTCGATGTCGCCGAGAAAGCCGACCAGCGATGCCAGGACCCGGCCCCAGTCCTCGCGGAAGACCTCCTCAAGCACCGACCAGTGGCTCCTCTCGCACCGGCCGAATCTCGATCGCGCTCGTGTCCGCCAGCTCCTGTAGTTCGCAGGCCACCGAGAGGGCGGCGTCGAGGTTCTCCGCCTCCACGACGATCAAGCCGCCGAGAAAGTCCTTGCTATCGACGAACGGTCCATCGGTCAGCAGCGTCCTGCCTTGTTCCCGGCGCAGCGTCGTGGCCGACTCGAAGTCCTGTAGTCGTAGCCAGCCCGTCACATTCGGCCGAGCCAGGACCTCCGCGACAGCTGAGTTGATCCGACGTTGTTCTTCTTCCGGCCTCCGATCGCGCACCTCGACGTGCTGGTAGGCCAGCAGTGCATATCTCAAGACATCTCCTTCATGCGTGGTTTGCCTCCTCCTAGACGAATAGCGCGGCCGCAAACGGACACCGTCCGGTTTCGCAGCGGGATGTCCGTCTGGCATCGGCCCGTTCGTCACCGAGGCAGAACCGGCCCGCGAGCCGGCCACGAGGAAAGGAGTAGCAATGACAGACGCGCACGGAACGAGTCGCCGCCTCGGCTGGGTGGTTGGGCTGACCTCGACCGCCTACTTCATGGTCGTTCTTGATGCGGTAATCGTGATCACGGCGCTGCCGCGCATGCAGCGCGACCTGCACGTCGGGGTGTCCACGCTGCAATGGACCGTCAACGCCTACGGCATCGCCTTCGCCGCCGGGATCATCACCGCCGCTGCTCTCGGCGACCGTTTCGGCCGCCGCCGCATCTTCACCAGCGGCCTGGGACTGTTCACGCTCGCATCCGCAGCATGCGCGCTCGCCCCCATGGTGAGCGGGATGATCGCCGCCCGGGCGATCCAGGGGCTCGGCGCGGCAGCCGTCTTGCCGCTCAGCCTCACGATCCTCACGACGGCATTCCCGCCCCACAAGCGGGGAATGATCGTCGGCGTCTATGGCGGGCTCGCTGGGGTTGCCGTCGCGCTCGGGCCGATCGTCGGCGGCGCGATCACACAAGGAATCAACTGGCACTGGATCTTCTGGATCAACGTCCCAATCGGACTGGTGTCCGTGCTGCTGGGATTGCGGGTGCTGCCGGAGACCCACGGCGCGCCGGAGCGGCTCGATCTCGTCGGCGTCGTGCTCGTCACCGCCGGCGTCGTGGCACTCGTGTGGTCGCTGACTCGCGCCAACAACGTCGGCTGGACCAGCGCCCAGATCATCGGGGGCCTCGCCGGCGGCTCCGTGCTGCTCGCCGCGTTCCTATGGTGGGAGCGACGGGCCACCGAGCCGATCGTGCCGCTACGGCTTTTCGCGAGCCGCGAGTTCGCGATCGGCAACCTCACCACCTACTTCCTGCACGGCGCCACATTCGCGGCCGCATTCTTCATCACCCAGGAGTTCCAACTCGCGCGTGAGTACTCCCCGCTCGGCACCGGGCTGCGCCTGCTGCCGTTCTTCGCCACCCCAATGATCGTCTCGCCACTCGCTGGCTCCCTCTCCGACCGGATCGGGCGTCGGCCAATCATGGTCACCGGACTCGCTTTGCAGGCAATCGGCTACGTCTGGGTGGCCGCCCGCGGATCGCTCGCCACCAGCTGGATCGAGCTCGATGGCGCTCTGCTGGTCGCAGGCGTGGGCATCTCGATAGCGCTCCCGACCGTGCCCACCACCGTGCTGGACGCGGTCGCCCCCGAGGATATGGGCAAGGCATCCGGGATCAACTACATGGCCCAGCGCTTCGGCACCGTGTTCGCACTCGCGATCGCGAGCGCCGTCTTCGCCGTCCGCGGCCACCTCGGCAGCCCCACCGCCGTCACCGCCGGCTTTCGGCCTGCGCTCTGGACCTGCGCGTGCTTCGCCATCCTCGCCGCCCTGAGCGGCGGGGCCATCACCTCGTCGCGGCGCAAGGCATCGACAAAAGCAGAGCCGGCAGACCTGCCAATCCCCGCCTGAACCTGACTCAGAGCAACCGCCTACCCAGAAGGGAACACACCATGCCGAACAACGTCGAGATCGTCACGCGCTTCGAGCACGCGTTTCGCGCGGGCGACCAAGCGACGATCGACGAGCTCTGCGATCCCGGCCTGGTCGAGCACAATCCAGCGCCCGACCAAGAGCCCACGCTGGCCGGCTTCAAGCAAAAGGTCGCCGTCTTCAAGGCGATCTTCCCCGACATCAAGGAGGACCTTCAGGACATCGTCGCCAGCGGCGACACCGTCGCCACCCGCTGGGTCGTAACCGGTTCTCAGCAGCAGGAGTTCATGGGGATCCCCGCCAACGGCCAGGCGATTCGGGTCGAGGGCATGAACTTCTACCGCCTCAAGGACGGCCGCGTGACCGACGTCTGGACGCAGTTCGACGGCCTCGGCATGATGCAGCAACTCGGTGCCATCCCCGCCTGAGGTCGGGTCAGCTCACCTAGCCGTAGGACGGCCATCATTGGGCATCAGCATGGCGGGCAATCCGCTCGGCGCGGACGCGCCATTTGGCTCTGCACGGGCGATGGGTGAGCTCATCGTCAGGGAACCGGGCGGCCGCGCGCTCCTGAGGCAGCTCGGGGAAGTCAGTGCTGGTCCGGTCCGAGCCCACGCCAAGCTATGCCGAGCGCTCGGGGTAGTCGGCGGCTGTACAAGCCGTCCGATTTGCGAGTCACCGTGACAACATCTGCCGTCACCGAATACGAGGAGGCAGGAAAATGACACATAGGGACTCTGGCATTCGCTTTCCTGGCGAATCCGAGGAGTACCGTCGCGAACGCAATCGTCTGCTGGAAGCCGAGGCCGGATTGCGGCGGGCAATCGAACAGGTCGCCGCGCAGCGGCGCGCGTTATCGCCAGGCGGCATCGTTCCCGACAACTATCGGTTCGAACAGGCGTCTGATGGCCGCGAAGTCCGGTTCAGCGACCTGTTTGAAGCGGGCAAGGACACGCTCGTCATCTACAGCTTCATGTTCCCGCGCTACTCCGGAGACACCAGGCCGGGACCCGCGGAGGGCGAGACGGCGAAGCTTCCACTCTCCGAGACCCCGTGTGCATCGTGCACCTCGATCCTGGACTCGCTCGACGGCGCCGCGCCTCACCTGAGCCGGTTGCTGACCCTTGCTGTGGTCGCGAAGTCCGATCCAGACCGGATCCGCAACTTCGCGCGCGAGCGTGGCTGGCGCCATCTGTGGCTCCTGTCCTCGCGAGGAAACACGTACAACCGCGACTACCAGGCGGAGACCCCGGAAGGCGAACAGATGCCGATCCTGAACGTGTTCGTCCGCGACGGCGAGCAGTTCCGCCACACCTGGGCCTCAGAGCTCATGTACGCACCGCGAGACGAGGGTATGGAGGCCCGGCACGTCGACTCCATCTGGCCGATCTGGAACGTACTTGACCTCACGCCGGAGGGTCGCGGCAGCGAGCCGAACTTCCCCGCGCTGCGCTATGAGTGAATCAGAGGTCAACCACCGCACCCCATCGAGGGCTGGGCCGCTAGCCCTGGTGGAGGTTGATCTTCTGGTGGCCGAAGTGCAGGGCGACGCGATCGCCATCGAAGATCCCGCGGCGCATCCGAAGCCGCTCGTAGAACTCCGCACTGGCCGCGATCTCGGCGACGGTCAGCACATGATGGTCAAGACCTGTGATGTTCACTGCCGACGATTTCGGGGGGAAGCGCCTTGGGCCCATCCGGGTAGATCCACGCCAGCTGCTCGGCGGTCATCTCGAGCGTGTTGGCAGGCTCCGGCGGTGCGCCCACCACGAGCCAGAGCTGGTCGGTCCTAGTGTCGTTGAACAGCTGCCTGATCTCGTTCGGACCGATGAGCAGGCTGTCCAGTGGCGCGAGGCTATGCACATCCTGATCGATCCGGATTCGGCCGGTGCCCTCGAGCAGCACGTACAGCTCGTGCGTGTTGCGATGGCGGTGGCGGGTCGATGCCTGTCCCGGACGCAGGCGCCACAGCCGCGCGCCCAGCGTGGTGGCTTCCAGCTGCTTGGCGAGATCCGTGTTCAGCACCCCCATCTGGTTTGAGGGACGCCAGAAGGCCCCGTCGGCGGGGAGCATCCGGTAGCTCACGCCGGTTGCTTTCGTCGTTCGCGGTAGGCCTTGGTGCGGGCGCGGTTGCCGCACGCCTCAGTTGAGCACCAGCGCCGGCGCCCCGGACGCGATGTATCGACGAACAACAGCGCGCAGTCCGACGCGCCGCACTCGCGAATGCGCCCCGCCAGCGGACCGGTCAGCAAATCGATCGCGTCGCGCGCGATCGTGCCGAGCATCGCCTCGACGGGCCGTTCCGCGGCCCACCCAAGCCCGCCATCGCTCCTGAGCTGGGGCGCGAGCGTCGGTCGCGTTGCCCACCGATTGAGCTGGTCTCGATCGCCAGGCTCCGGTTTGATCCCGGGACGAGCCAGCCGGTTGATCGACTCACGCAGGGTTCGCGCGGCCGCCAGCTGACGACCCGACACCTTGGGCGGCACTTCGAGCATGCCGGTCTCAAGCAGCCAACGCGCGAGATCGTCGGGAGCGAGCAGCCGCTCGAATGATCGCCGCCAGCGCTCCCCCACCGTGGCAACGAAATCCAGGCACAGCCGGCCACTCTTCCAGTGGAAGCGAAGCTCCTCGGGGGGAAGGTCATGAACGATCGAGACCGCCACAGCAACATGGGTATAGCACATGTCGCACACCATGCGCAAGAGGCCGCGTCACATCTCGCCGGCCTCGTGGGTCATGTCAGGTGGGACCCCGCCCTGCCGACCGACTTCACCGGAGGTGCCCGATGGCACGAATTCAGGGAGTTGCGAACGATCAGGCCAGCCCGATGGTCAAGCTGGTCTACTGGTTCATGCGCCGAGCCATGAAGAAGATGGCCGGCCGCGACCCCGCGCGCGGCAGCGGGATCGAGCCGATCGAGATCTGGGCCCATCAGCCGAAGATGATGAGCGGCATGGGCAAGTTCCAGCAGGCCGTGCGTAAGGCCCATGGCGTTGACGAGCGGGTCAAGAACCTGGTCGAACTCAGGGGGGCCCAGATGATCGGCTGCGAGTTCTGCGTCGACGTCGGCTCACAGATCTGCCGCAACTCCGGGTTCTCCGACGAGGAACTTCTGGCGCTGCCCCGCTACCGAGAGAGCGAGCTGTTCGCCGAGCGCGAGAAGACCGCGCTTGACTACGCGGTCGCCGTGATGCGGACGCCGGTAGAGGTCACCGACGAGCTGTTTACGCGCATGAAGGAGAACTTCACCGACGAGCAGATGGTCGAGATCACGGCGCTGCTGATGGTCGTCAACCTCGACCGGCTCAACGCAGCCTTCGGGATTGGATCCGCCGGTTTCAGCGAGGGCATGGTCTGCGTGCCGCCGGATCGCCCGGCGGTCGGCGTTGGCGGCCCGTGAGCGTGCGGCGGCCGGCAGGGAGGCGCAGGCGGCGCGAGTTGTCGAGCGCAGCCGCCGCGTATCGCGTCACGATCTCCGCGGTCTACGGGGTCAGCACGAGCTTCCCGCGGAGACCACCGCGCGCCAATCGGTCATACGCATCGCGGAAGCGCTCGAGTGACAGAACCTCGGCGATACGCACCGTCAGCTCGCCGGCGGCAGCACGATCCGCGAGCTCGGTCAGTGCATTGGCGTCGGGCTGCACCTGCACGGTCTGAAAAGAAATCTCACGCGCTCCGTCGGGTACCGCAGTCACCACTGACGTGATAAACGCGCCACCGTCCCGGACGCACGCCACGCCGTCAGCGCCGAGACCGATCGTATCGATGCACGCATCGACTCCCTCCGCCCACTCACCCCTAATCGCGCTCGCGAGTTCTCCCGCGGTGTCAAAGGTCATCTCAGCCCCGAGCCGCCGCGCCTCGTCCGCGTCGCCATCACGCACCCCCGCGACAACACGCGCCCCGCGACTTCTCGCAAGCTCGACCACGAAACCGCCCACCATCCCAGCTGCGCCTGTCACCAGCACGACATCGCCGTCTCGCACCGCTACCGCATCGACGAGGAGCTTGGCCGTGAGACCGCACACCGGCAGCCCGCTCCCTTCCCGAAACCCGAGCGGGTCAGGAAGCGCTGTGAGGATCGACGCGGGCACCGAGATCTGCTCAGCGAGCGCCCCGGTGCCCATCCAGGGCTGCGGCACGAACCCCACAACTCGATCACCCCCGCCGGTTTCCCCGGCGAAGTCCCAACCCTGCACCTGCGGAAACTCGCTCGACCCGCCCGCGTCCGCGAACGCGCCATTCGCGTTAGCCAGGTCCCACGGCCCGAGGGAAGCCGCCCTCACCCGTACTAGCTGCTCGCCATCCGCCGGCCTGGGGTCCGGGATCACCGATAGTTCCAGGCCGTCGATCCCCGTAAATGAGCGCAGAACGACGGCACGCACCCGCTGGAGTCTGGCAGATCCGCCGCGGTCCGAGCGACGAACGCGTCGGGTCGCGCAGCGCTGCGGCCCGCGCCAAGTCGGTCCCAGCCTGATTGGCGAGCTCAGCTCGGCAGCAGGTGCGGTGGACGCGCGCGGTCATTCGATCAGTCCGATCTCTGCCAGCAGTGCGAGCGTCGCCCCGAGCATCGCGGTGCGGGGGAGAGGATGGGACAGGCGTCGGCTCCCGAACCTGAGCTGCCGGGGGAAAGCGTCGTAGGCCATGTCCCAGTGATCGGCGCGCAGGGTGCCCAGATGCACTGAGGCAGCGACCGGGACACGTGTCTGCGATTGGGTGACCTGCATGTCGTTGATCCGCTCGCGGCGGGCGAGCTTCAGCGTCGCGAGGGCCTGGAAGTACGGCACGTCGCCGACGCGAACCGCGCCCGCGACGCTGATGAACGGCACGCCGAGCGCGTCGAGCAGGGCGCGATGCTCGTCGAGAAACTGATTGCGCACGTCGGTGCGAAGATCGCGAATTGCGCCCGGGAGATCGAACTCGTCTTCCCGCCTCGTAATCCGGTTGAACTCTGCGGCGGGCATGAGCCGCCGTAGCAGCTTTCCGCCGGTGCCCTCGAGGAACGCTCCGACGTCGATGTCGGCGATCAGCGGCGCCAGCTCGTCGGCCAGGTATGAGCCCCCGGCCGCGCCCGCCCAGCTCACGAAGGCATTGACTCCCGCAGCGACCTCGGGATGTTGGGCGAGCATGGTCAGCGCGTCCGCAGTTCCCTTGCTGTAGCCGACGAGCACCACGTCGCGCGGCGTGATCGCGGCGGGGCGCAGTTCCGTGCCGTCGACCGCGAACCCCTCGCCCCGGGTGACGGCCCGCAGAATGTCTCGCGCGTTCGCACTGCAGCTCGCGGCAGGATGGCTATCGGCAACGATGACGCGGACCCGGTACTCATGCTCTAGGAGGGGCGCGGTCGAGGCCAACGCGGACATCGGCATCAGCGACCCAAGCAAGCCGGGGCACAACACGACGGTTGTCGCGGACAGCGGCCGGCGTTCGGCACAAGGCAGCTCCCGCCAAGGGGCGCCGCGCACCGCGGGCAGGACGAAGCGCCGCGCGATCGCCTCGTCCGCGGCGATGCGGCGCGCGCGGCCGCGCGCGATCGCGACCGCCTCTGGGTCCAGTGCCGCGCGCTGGACGGCCAGCGCCGTCCAACGTCGCCCGAGCCAGGCCTGGAGGACCGGGTCGGCAATCGCCGCAACCCGATCGGCGACCACGGCCGCCCGAACCTGTTCGATCAGCTCAGGCGCGTCACCAGATGCCTCGAGCGCGGCGAGCTCCGGATACGCCGTCGAGACAGCCCGCATCGATCCCATGATCTTGGCAGGCACCGGCGGCAGACGTGCTCTCGCCGCCGCTCGCGCACTCGTGCCGGCGCGGCCGAGGAGAACACGAGCGCGGTTGCGCGGATGACAAACGTCACGGTCGATTTCGGCCGGACGCCACTTACGCGCAGGACAGGGGCGGCGTACCGTGAGCGGTCATGCTGACGTTCCTGCTCGCATCCGGTTTACGGCCATGACACTGACGAGCGTTGTGTTCTCGGTCTGGGCCGTGTTCTGGCAGGCCGCTCGCGACGGTCCGAGCGTCGATGCTGTTCGCAACAGACGAGGCGAAGCCAAGGAAGCGGGGGCGATGTGGGCCAACCGTGAGCAGATCGGCGAGGGACGGCTCGACAAGACCGTCCCGATCGGCGCCACCAGGCACGGGGGGTGGACGTGGGCCGCGACAACGGCTCGTCGTGGACCTCGACCACGAGGACCGGGGGCCGTATGCGTTCACCGGAACGCTCAAGCACGTCGTGTTCGACCTCAAGCCGGCGGGAACCCACGATCCAGGTCCCTTGGGATTGGTCGTGAACGTCCGGTTTAGCCCGCGCGGGTTCGACTGGCAGGGTGAACGGCAGGATCAGCCGGTCGGCCACACCACGCAAGTCGATCCGTCACAGCTTGTCCGGGCAGTGCGGGAAGGGAGGCTGGTGACGCGGCGCGGGGCCGGTCCAGGCCGGACCGGCCCCATGGCGTTGTCAGTGGACCAGGCGACGCCTGCTGGTGCGTGCGAATCGCTGCAGCTGCCTCAGATTGATGGCATTGGCCATTGCGAGTAGGCCGGCGCGGTCCGGATGCAGGTTATCCCCGGGGCCGCCGACGCTCGAGTTGAGGTCAAACGGCGGCAGCATGTGTCCGGGGTTGGAGGGGTCCTCGGTCACCGCCGAGAAGTCGGCCACTCCATCGCACGTCCCGCTCGTGCGGATGAAGTTGTTGACCGCTACGCGACGGGCGTTGGTCTCTGGCGTGCCGTAATTCGCGAGACCGTCGACGTTGGTTCCCGCTGACGGGGTCAGCGTGGCGCAGATGATCTTGATGCCATGAGCGTGGACCCGGGCAACCACCTCCTTCAGGCCGGCAATGACCTGCTCGGCGGTGGCGCCACCACCGCCCAGGTCGTTGATGCCCTCGAGGAAGACCACGACGCGGACGTTCGGCTGACTGAAGATGTCACGATCGAGCCGGTCGACGGCGGGCGGCCCATCGCACGGCGTGCACCCGCCCGGCAGGCGCCCGATCGGAGTGATCATGTTGCCGGCAATCCCCTCATTCACAACTGAGAGCTGGCGTCCACCTCGCGATTCGCGCTCGACGAGGCGGCGTTGCAGCTGATCCGGCCAGCGGTCGTTGCCGTTGATCGTCGAGTAGAAGCCGTCGGTGATGGAGTCTCCGAAGGCGATCACCGTTGCGGCGTCGGGGCGCTGCACTTCGAGGGCCGAGAGGAAGTACCACGACGTCGTGGAGTTCGGGAAGGCGTCATCGAACTGGTCCGCGGTGTGATCTCCGGTGCCCGGATTGGAGATGTATGAAGTCGTAAATGACGCCGCATGCCAGGTCATCGCCCCGGTTGTCCCGCTCACGTAAAGGCTCACGACGAGATTCATCGTAGGCCGCGTTGGGAGCGGTAGCCAAACAGGATCGCTGCGAATGTCCTGGCCCGCCGGCACGCTGACCGAGCGACTTCCGGAAAACGTCAGCGTCCGACTGGTGCCCGGCACGATGGTCGCCCCGGAGGCCTGAACCGCCAGCCTGACGTCCCCGAACGTCACTGCGCTCGTCCCAAACACGTTCGTCAGCCTGAGTCGCCAGACTCGGCCGCCGATACTTGGGTGGATG
>JAFAZZ010000121.1 GCA_019239375.1 Solirubrobacterales bacterium
AGCAACACTCCCATGCGGTGGCGGCTCATGGCAGGATCCTACTCCTGAGGTGGCGGTGGTGCCACTGGCGGCAGCCCCTGATCGGCAGGAGCATCCGTCGTGTCAATCACGAGCTGAGAGGGGAAGCATGGCCGCCACCGGGACCAGCACCATAGTCCTCGTCCACGGCGCCCTGACGGACGCATCGGTCTGGAACGAGGTCATTACCCAGTTGCAGTCCGACGGCCTCACCGTGCTCGCCCCGGCGATGCCGCTGCGCAGCCTGGAGGCGGACGCCAAGTACCTCGCGGAGTTCCTCGACACGGTGGACGGCTCGGTCGTGGTCGCTGGTCACTCCTACGGCGGATCGATCATCTCGCACCCCCTGACCGCGAGCGAACGCGTCACCGCCTCGTGTTCGTCTCTGCCTTCCAACCGGACACCGGCGAGAGCACCGGCGAGTTGAACGCCCGCTGGCCGGGGAGCAAGCTGGGAGAGGACACGATGCTCGTGCGCCTCTATCCGGGCGGCCGGGATCTCTACCTGAGGCCCGAGTGCTTCGCCGAGGTCTATGCAGCCGATCTGCCCGCCGCGACAGTCGCGCGGATGGCGGCCACTCAGAGACCCGTCGATCCGGCCGCGCTCGGGGAGGCCTTCACTGGCACGCCCACGTGGCGCGAGCGGCGCTCGTGGACGCTTGTCTCGACGCACGACGACTCCCTGCCGGTCTCGGCGCAGCGCGCGATGGCCGAGCGCGCCGGCTCCTCGGTGGTCGAGGTGGCCGCCTCTCACGCCTCGCCTGTCTCCCAGCCCTCGGCGGTCGCGGCGCTTGTCCGGCAGGCGGCCGCCGCCAGGACCGTCCCGGTCCGCTGAGACCACATCGGCCGACTCTCTCGCAGAACGAAAGATGTCATGAGCAGCACGTCCGACCACGCGTGTAGGGACCTCCTCAGCTCAAGCGCGGAGCGTGTCCGCGCGGGCTGTTGAACCGTGGAGCTTGTGGAGGCCCCAGATGACGATCGTAATGGGACTTGATCAGCATCGAGGACAGATGACCGGCGAGTGGGTCGATACCGACTCCGGCGAGGTGCAGCGCACGCGCGTGACGCCGGCGGATCGCGCGGCGGTGCGGAAGTTTGTGCAGCGGTTCGGTGGCAGGCAGCTTGAGGTCGCGCTGGAGGCGACCACGGGCTGGCGGTTCGTCGTCGGGGGGCTGCGGCGGGTCGACGCGGTCGTGCATCTGGCCGAGCCGGCGGAGACGGCGGGGCTCCGCGGCTCGAAGAAGCGAGCGAAGGGCGACCGCGCCGACGCCCGGCATCTGCGGGAGCTTTTGCTGGTCGGGCGGTTGCCGGAGTCGTGGATCCCGCCCGTTCACATCCTCGATCTGCGGGCGCGGGTGAGGCTGCGCCACACGCTGTCTGAGCAGCGCGGTGAGTGGCAGCAGCGGATCCAGGCGACCCTCTATCACCACGGCTGCCCGCAGCGCCGCCAGCTCATGGTCGGCGACGGGCGCGAGTGGCTGGCCGCCCAGCCGCGGCCCGCGTCGGCCCGCGAAACGGTCACGGTAGCGCTGGCGATGATCGACTCGCTCGACCGGCAGCTCGCGCGGTTGGAGAAGGAGCTGCGCGCGTATGCGCGCCGGCAAGTCGGCTGCAGGGCGCTGATGGCCCATTACGGAATCGGGGAGCTGACCGCGGTCACGATCCTCGCCGAGCTCGGCGACTGCAGCCGGTTCTCCTCCTCGCGCCAAGCCGTCCGCTACGCCGGCCTGGACATCACCGTGTATCAATCCGATCGGCGCCGCGCGCCCGGGCGCATCTCCCGCCAAGGCCCGCCAGCGTTGCGGTGGGCGCTGTATGAGGCCGCGCAGGTCGCGCGTCGCGGCGAGCGGAGCCCGGACCGCGCCTACTACCTCGAGGCCAAGGAGCGCGTTGGCGGTAACCGGGCGTGCCGGTCGGTCGCGCGCAAGCTCCTGAAGCGCAGCTACCACACGCTGCGCGAGCTTGGCGAGGAGGCGCTAGCACCCGCATGAGCTTCCCGGTGCGCGCGCAGCCCTCACTCACACCGATACCACGCGGCCGGCTCCCGGCATGCTCCTGCCGCCACCGCCTGGTGGACGGCCCAGAAAGACCGAGCGGCCGCAACGCACTCCCCCAGCGGGATCACCCCATCAAACATCATGTCGCCGGCCCCGCAACCAACCCGAGGGTCGCGGACCGAAGTAAGGCTCGGCGCCCGCGCGCACACCACCCGCCCCACCAACCGTGCGCACACACCACCAGCCCACCCCGCAGTTCAACCCCCGACAACCCCGGACCACGTCGCTAGACGCGGGGCCCCTGCACAAGTAAGGAGCACCGAAGGTGAACTCAATCAAACGCTACATCGCCGCTCTGGCGGCTCTGGCAGCCGTATCCGTCGCGGTCGTGGCCCCGGCCAGCTCGGCCGCCGGCGCCCGGCCGAACATCGTGCAGACGGCCGCCGCCGCCGGACAGTTCAAGACCCTGATCAAGCTCGCCACGGCGGCCGGCTTGGCCGGCGCGCTCGAGGGCAAGGGCCCGGTGACCGTGTTCGCGCCGACCGATGCGGCGTTCGCAAAGGTCCCCCACGCGACCCTCGTCGCGCTAGAGCACAATCGCGTCAAGCTGCGCGCGGTCCTGCTCTACCACGTGCTCAGCGGCCGGATCACGGCGGCCCAGCTCGTCAAGCGGCACTGGGTAAAGACCCTCAACGGGCAATCGCTGAGGGTGCGCGTCAGTAACGGTGTCGTCACGGTCGGCGGAGTGCGCGTGATCAACACGAACATCGCTGCCTCCAACGGCGTCATCCATGTCATCAACGGGGTCCTGATCCCGCGCTGAGCGAATGACCAGCTCGCTGCTCGATACCGTGCTGGACCTCTCCGTCCTCGGCGGCTACACAAACCTCGGCTACGGGATCCGTAGCCGTGGCTGGAGTCCACTGCCGCGGATGGACGGGAAGGTCGTGCTGATCACCGGCGCGACGTCGGGCCTCGGGCTAGCGGCGGCGGACGGCTTTGCCAGACTCGGGGCCACGATCTGGCTGGCCGTCCGCAACCGCGAACGCGGCGAGGCTGCCCGGGCACGGATCCTCGAACACCTCGGCGAAGCGGACATCCACCTCGAGCGGTGCGATCTCAGCGGTCTGGAGTCGGTGTGCCGCTTCGCGGCTCGCTTCGCCGCCCAGGCACCTCGCCTCGACGTCCTGGTCCATAACGCGGGCGTCCTCGCCCAGGAGCGTGAGAGCTCTGTCGATGGGATCGAGCTCACGCTGGCCACCAACGTGATCGGGCCGTTCCTGCTTACTCAGATGCTCATACCGGTGCTCGAGCGCAGCGCCCCTTCCCGCGTCATCAACGTGTCCTCGGGCCGCATGTACACGCAGAAGCTCCGGGTCGACGATCTGCAGAGCGAGCAGGGTGAGTTCGACGGGCCGACGGTGTATGCGCGGACCAAGCGCGCCGAGGTCGTCCTGACCGAGCTTTGGGCCGAGCGGCTGGCGGGCACTGGCGTCACCGTGCACGCCATGCACCCGGGCTGGGCCGACACGCCGGGAGTCCGGTCCTCGCTGCCGCGCTTCTACCGCGTGACCCGGCCGCTGCTGCGCAGCCCAGACCAGGGCGCGGACACGATCCTCTGGCTGGGCGCCGCCGCCGAGCCGGGGGATCGCCCGGGGGGGTTCTGGCACGACCGCCGCCGCCGCCCCACGCACCTCCTGCCCAAAACCCGCGAGACCGAGGCGGAGCGCCGGCGCCTGTGGGCCGAGTGCCTGGCCCTGACTTCGACCAATCCCAGCTGAAGGAGAACGCATGGCGCGATATCGAGCGAGCATCGAGACCCAGTGGACGCCGGAAGAGGCCTTTGCCTACCTGAGCGACTTTTCCACGAGCGAGGAGTGGGATCCGGGCGTAGTGGAGGCGAAGCGCGTCGGCGGCGGAGCGGTCGGCGGCGGAGCGGTCGGCGAGGGGACCGAGTTTCGCCTCGTGGCGGAATTCCTAGGGCGAAAGACGCCGCTCACCTACCGCTTGGTCGAGTACGAGCCGTCGAGAGCGGTCACGTTCGTGGGCGAGAACGCAAGCGTGGCGTCGCACGATCGCATCACCTTCGAGACGACGGCCACCGGGACGCGGGTCACCTACGACGCTGAGCTGAGTCTGAAGGGCCTGCTCAGGCTGGCCGATCCGCTCCTCGCGCTTGCCTTCAACCGCGTCGGCGACCGCGCGCTAGCCGGTCTCGGCGAAGTGCTGGCAGGTCCGGCTCATCGAGCAGTCGATGCGGCGGCATGAGCGCGCGGGTCCTCGTCACCGGAGCCACCGGGTTCATCGGGGGCATGCTCGCGGGCCGGCTGGCCGCGCACGGCTACGAGGTGCGTTGCCTCGTGCGAAGCGCGGCCGGCGCCCGCGCGCAGGCGCTCGATCGTGCCGGCTTCGATGTGCACGTGGGTGACGTGCTCCGTCCCGAAACGCTGCGCGGGGCGGGACGCGGCATCGACGCCGCCTACTACCTGATCCACTCCATGGGACGGGGCGGCCCCAGCGATTTCGCGCCCCGGGAGCGCGCGGCAGCCGTGAGCTTTGCCCGAATGGCCCGGGACGAGGGGGTCGAGCGAGTGATCTATCTCGGCGGGCTCGGTGACCGGGCGCATTCCGAGCATCTGCGCAGCCGGCACGAGAGCGCGCTCTTGCTCCGCAAACACGGGCCGCCGCTGACCTATTTCCGGGCCGGGATGGTCGTCGGTCCGCAGAGCGAGTCCTACCGGACGCTGCGCTACCTCGTTCAGCGGCTGCCCGCGATGATCGCGCCGGCGTGGCTTCAGAACCCGACCCAGCCGATCGCCATCGCCGACACCCTGAGCTATCTGATCGAGGCGCTCGATGTGGACGAATCGGTCGGCCGCGACATCCAAATCGGCGGCCCGGACGTCCTGACCTACGCCGAGATGCTCGACCGGATGGCCGAGGTTCTCGGCCTCCCCCACCGGCCCCGAGTCCCCGTGCCGCTGATCACCCCGTGGCTCTCCTCCCTGTGGATCGGGCT
Organism: Solirubrobacterales bacterium; assembly: GCA_019239375.1. Lineage (GTDB taxonomy): Bacteria > Actinomycetota > Thermoleophilia > Solirubrobacterales > Solirubrobacteraceae > Palsa-465. The sequence continues at coordinate 5,037 of JAFAZZ010000121.1, forward strand.
CGTCACGCCGGTCGACGCCGGGGTGGCCCGGCCGTTGATCGAGGGCCTCGCCGTCCCGACGGTGGTCAGCGACCCCTCGGGCATGGAGCTGTTCGACATCGACCCGGTGGGCTTCGAACCCGCGCTCCGCCGCGCGGTGGCCGGAGACCCGGAGCTGGTGTCGGCATGAAGTTCCTCGAGCGTCTATTCGCGTCGCGTGCCGCCCGGATCGGGATCGTCTTGACCTGGCTGGTGTTCGGGGGCCTGGGCGGCTCGTTCGCGCAGCGCTTCCAGAACATCCAGAAGAACGAGGAGTCGTCGTTCTTGCCGGGCTCCTCGGAATCGGTGAAGGAGCTTGCGCTGGCCAAGCGCTTTCCCTCGGGCGAGCGCTTCACCGCGGTGACCGCGGTCCGCCGCGACGGTGGGCTCACGCCCGCCGACGTGGCCGCGGTGGAGAGGGTTCGCGGCGCGCTGGCGGCCGCTCCCCCGTCACCGGGTCGCGTGCCGTCGTGCGCGTCTCTCCCGATCGCACCACCGCGCTGCTGATCGTCAACCTGAACCCCCGCGGCGAGGAGACGCTGCTGAAGTCGTCGGTGGCACAGGTCGAGAGCCACGTGGGGCCGCTGCGATCGCGCGGTCTCACGGTCAAGGTGTCCGGACCGGCGGGGTTCTCCCGCGACGCCGTGAACGTGTTCTCCTCGATCAACGGCACTCTGCTTCTGGCCACGGCCGGGCTGGTGTTCGTGCTGCTGGTCATCATCTACCGCTCGCCGATCTTCTGGTTCATCCCGCTGTTCAGCGTGCTGATGGCGGAGGCCTTCTCGCGCTTCTGCGGCTGGGCGATTGCCGAGGCCGGGGTGACCGTGAACGGGCAGAGCGCCGGCGTCCTGCCCGTGCTCGTGTTCGGGGCCGGAACCGATTACGCGCTACTGCTGGTTGCCCGCTACCGCGAGGAGCTCCGTCGCCACGAATCACCGGTGCCGGCCATGCGCCAAGCGTTGCGCCGGGCCGGGCCGGCGGTGCTCGCTTCAGGCTCAACCGTGATCGTCGCCCTCCTCTGCCTGTCGCTGGCCGAGGTCAACGGCACGAGTGGACTCGGTCCGATCGGCGCCATGGGGGTCGCGTTGGCCATGCTCGCCATGCTCACGCTGCTGCCGGCTGGCCTGGTCATCGGCGGCCGGCGCGCCTTCTGGCCCTTCATCCCGCGTCTCGGCTCCGAGGGCGCCGACGAGACCCACGGATTCTGGCGTCGGTCGGGGAGCGCGTCGCCGCCCGCCCTCGCCGCGTGTGGGTCACCACCGCCCTGCTGCTTGGCGTGGGTTGCCTCGGGCTGACGAGCTTCACGAGCGGGCTGACCAACACCCAGGACTTCCGCGGGGCCGTGGAGTCCGTCCAAGGACAGCAGCTGATCGCCAAGGCGTTCCCGGCCGGCTCCAACGCGCCCACCGACGTCGTCGTGCGCAACGTCGCGGCGCTCCCGGCCGCGGCGCGGGCCGTGGGCGCGGTGCCGGGCGTGGCCGGCGTCGGCGCCGTCGAGCGCGGAGAGCCCGGGGCGAGATTCTCGGTGATCCTCAAGCCCGATCCATACTCAACCGAGGCGGAGAACCTGATCCCGCGGCTGCGAGCCGCGGCCCACGCCGCGAGCCCCACCGCCCTGGTCGGCGGCCCGACGGCGCAGCAGAAGGACTACGACGTCGCCGCCGCCCGCGACAACCGGTTGATCGTCCCGATCGTGCTGCTCGTGGTGTTCCTGATCCTCGTCCTGCTCCTGCGCGCGGTGACCCTGCCGTTGCTCCTCATCGCCACCGTGATCCTGTCCTTCGGCGCGGCCCTCGGCATCTCCGCGGTGATCTTCACCCATGTCTTCGGCTATCCGGGCGAGACCTCGACGCTGCCGCTCCTGGCCTTCATCTTCCTCGTCGCGCTCGGAGTGGACTACAACATCTTCCTCATGGCGCGGACCCGCGAGGAAACGCTGCGCCACGGCGCGCGCCACGGAATGCTGCGAGGCCTGGCCGTGACCGGCGGCGTCATCACCTCCGCCGGAATCGTTCTGGCCGGGACGTTCACGATGCTGGCGACGCTACCGCTCAAGACGCTCACCGAGCTCGGCTTCACGATCGCCTTCGGCGTCCTGCTCGACACATTCGTCGTTCGATCGGTACTCGTGCCGGCGCTCGTGTTCGACGTTGGCGCGCGCGTGTGGTGGCCGAGCGAGCTGGCGCGGCGCCGACACGCTTCGCAACCAGCGGACATCATGAGCGCTCGCGAGCCGGTGCCGGAGCTTCCGGAGCGAGTGAGGTAGACGCTCGATGGAGAGCGTTTGGGATTACCCACGGCCGCCGGCCCTCGAGCCCTGTCTGCGCCATGTCCGAGTCGAGCTCGCCGGCCGGGTCCTCGCTGACTCCGGCCATGCCCTGCGGGTGCTCGAGACGAGCCATCCGCCAACGATCTACATACCGCGGGATGACGCCCGGGTCGATCTCCTGGTGCCGAGCCGGCGACGCCCAACCTTCTGCGAGTTCAAGGGAGCGGCCCGCTACCTCGACGCACTCCTCGGCGCTCGCCGCCACGAGGCGGTGGCCTGGACTTACCCCCGACCCTCGCCGAGATACGTGGCGCTCAAAGACCACCTTGCGTTCCACCCCGGCCGGATCGACGCGGCCTGGCTCGACGACGAGCGCGTCAGCGCGCAGGACGGCGACTTCTACGGCGGATGGATCACCGCTGAGCTCGTTGGCCCGTTCAAAGGCGCGCCGGGCACACTGCGCTGGTGAGCGATGCGCGAAGTACGGCCGTCAGATCAGAGACACCCGCTCGTGGGCCAGCGCCTCCCGCTGGCGGTTCGAACAGTGTTACTCCAGCGCTCCTGCCCGTCGCCGCGCCTTTACGGTGCGCCTGGCTGGAGCTCGGCCGCTCAGTTCAAACAGTGATGATGCTCGGCGCCTGAGGCACTACCGATGACACCGACCCGTCCCGCGTCATCGATCGTCCGCTGATGAGACTCCGAGGTCAAACCCGCAGCGCGATTGATCCCACCCCACACCCACGGCGGACCCGTCCGATGCCTCGGACGTCGTCAAGCCACCGCTGGCGTGCCTGCCCGCTCCGCCGAACCACGCGTCCAAGAAAAACTCACGCGTCATGCCCCGGCCGTTCGGCGTAGACACCCGCCGGATGGCGGAGCGCAACACGCGGGTCGAAAAGACGCCTGCCGCTGGCAGCGGCTTTTCGTGGTACGGCCGGTGCTCATGCGGCTGGCACGGCCATCTGCGCATCTCTCAACAGGGCGCGAAACGCGACGCCGCATCACATCAGCAAGCGGCCATCCCCTCACGTTCTGGATCAAACGCGCTGTAGTCGTGGCTACGGCTACGACATGGGATCGGTGCATGTGATCAACTTCTCGATGCGGGTGGG
>JAFAZZ010000476.1 GCA_019239375.1 Solirubrobacterales bacterium
TTCGGCTGGCACGCCGTCGACTTCCCGATCGACGAGAACACGACCTATTCGATGATGCAGATCGATGGCAAGGACGTGGCCGCGATCTCGCCCCAGCCGCAGCAGCAGCGCGAAGCGGGTGTGCCGCCGCTGTGGAACTCCTACGTCACCGTGGAGAGCGCCGACGATGCCGCGGACCGGGCGCAGAAACTCGGTGCCACCGTGCACGCGCCGCCCTTCGACGTCATGGACGTGGGCCGCATGGCGGTGATCCAGGATCCTCAGGGAGCCTTTTTCATGCCTTGGGAACCCAAGCAGCACATCGGCGCGTCGCTGGTCAACGCGCGCGGGGCACTCTCCTGGAACGAGCTTGCCACCCGCGACATGGACGCCTCAGCCGGCTTCTACCGCGAGCTGTTCGGCTGGAAGATCGAGCCGATGGAGGGCGTCGACATGCCTTATCTGGTGATTCAGAACCACGGCCACGGCAACGGAGGAATCCGACCCGCGCAGGAGAACGAGCCGAGCTACTGGCTCGTGTACTTCGGCGCGGACGATATCGGGGCCGACACCAGCAAGGCCACCGAGCTCGGCGCGACCCAGCTCGTCGAACCAACGGACATCGGCGTGGGCAAGATAAGCGTGGTCCAGGATCCTCACGGCGCCGTGTTCGCGTTGTACGCCGGCCAGTTCGACGACTGACGTCCTACGTCCCGGCCGAGCGGCCGCTCCTGGCGCTACGCCCGTCCGTACACCGGGACCGCCGCTCCGCTGACGGGGCTTGAACTGTCATCGAGCAGGTGGGCGATCACTTCCGCGATCTCCGCCGGCTTGACCCACCGCTCGTGGTCGGCGTTGGGCATCGACGCGCGGTTGGCCGGCGTGTCGATCACGCTGGGGAGAATCGCGTTGCAACGGATCCCGTCGTTCTTGTACTCGACTGCCACCGCCTGGGCGAACGCGATCACCGCCGCCTTGGAGGAGATGTAGCCGGCGGCGCCGCTGAACGGCTGCACGGCCGCGCGGGTGCCGACACACACGATCGAGCCGCCGCCGGCATCGACCAGACGCGGCAGCGTCGCCGCAGTGACCAGGTACGTCGGCCTGAGATTGAGCTGGAACTGCTTTTCGAACTGCTCGATCGGGGTCTCGTGGACGCGCCCGCCGGCCGCGAACCCGCCCACCAGGTTGACCAGCCCACGCAGCGGCGCCTCGCCCGCGGCGGCGCCGCGCGCAACCACCCGGGACGCCTGCTCCGCATCGAACAGATCGGCCTGCACCAGCTCGAGGCCCTCGCGCTCGGGCATCCGCTCCAGCTCGCGCTCCACGATCCACGGCACCACCACCCGCCAGCCGACGTCGAGCAGGCGTGCGACGACGGCGGATCCCAACCCGCCAGTTCCTCCGGTGACGATCGCGCTGCGCTGCATCGTGCTGTCCGCGGGCCACTTTATCTTCGTCGCGCCAATGCAAGTGCGGCAATTTGCGGATGGATGCGAGATCGCCCAGCCCCTACTGGTGCGGAGCGTCGAGCTGCACGACGAGCACCTCGAGCTGATCCTGGGGGATCGGACCGGCAGTCTGCCCGCCGTCGCCGGACGCGGCGCCAGCGCACCATGCCGCGCCGGCGCGGTCGTGTTCGTCGCCGGAACGCTGTCCGGCGGGCGACTAGTGGTGCACGCCCTCCGCGCGGCTCGCGAGGGCGAATATGCGCCCGAGGATCTCTACGACGGCCCGGCGCGCGAGCTCGGCCAAATGGAGAGCGATCTGCGCGAGCTCCTCGGCACCGTCCAGAACCCACATCTGCGCCTGCTCCTGAGCGCGGTGTTCGCCGACACCTGGTCCGGCTACCGCGACGCGCCGGCCGCCAAGCGCTACCACCAGGCCTACCGCCACGGCCTGCTCGAGCACTCGCTGACCGTGGCCCAGGCGGTCGGCGCGATCTCGGCCACGTTCCCGGGCATCGACCGCGACGTCGCGGTGACCGGGGCACTGCTGCACGACATCGGCAAGCTCGACGCGTACGAATGGGGCGCCGGCCCGATTTCGATGTCGGACCACGGCCGCCTGCACGGTGAGATCGCGCTCGGGTACTACCGGGTGCGCCGCACGATCGAGCGGTTCGACGGCTTCCCGGCGGAGCTGGCCGAGGCCGTCCTGCACATCATCCTGAGCCACCATGGGTCGCTCGCGCACGGCAGCCCCGTCGTCCCGTGCACGCGCGAGGCCACGCTGGTCCACATGATCGACAACCTCGGGGGCAAGCTAGGAAGCTTCGACCGACTCGAGAAGGAGCTGCGGGCCGGGGAGCGGTGGTCGGCCTACGACAAGGCAATCGGTGGCGGGGCGTACTTCGCGCCACGGCCTGACGTCGAGCGGGAAGCGGCCTGACACGGGTCGGCAACGGCGCGTTCCCGCTCGGTCGCAAAACACCGCAAATAGCGTTCCAGTCTCCGGGTCCGCGGTCGTCGCCGGAGCGGCCCAACTACAGTTGCGAAGGGCATGGCCAAGGACACCGAAAAGCTGATCCGCCAGCTGTCCCTGATCTCCTATTTGATGGCGGAACGGCGTCCGGTGACGGCTCAGGAGATCCGGCGCGACGTCGAGGGCTACAGCGCCATGAACGAGGACGCGTTCGCCCGCCGGTTCTACGCGGATCGCTCTGAGCTCGAGGCACTTCGGATCTACCTGTCGATCGAGAAGCCGGTGGACGGGCTGGTCGAGCAGGAGACCTACTCGCTGGCGCCCGAGAACTTTCACCTTCCCCCGATCGAGTTCACCGACCGCGAGCTGGCCGCGTTGCATACCGCGCTCCAGCTGCTCGATGGCGAGTTCGCCTACGCCGAGCCGCTCCGGCTGGCGCTGCAGCAGATCTCCTGGGGCCGCCCGAGTCCGCTGAGCTCGCCGGAGCAGCACACCGTCGCGCTCGGCATCACCGGCTCGGCCGGCGGCCACGAGCTTTCCCAGCGTCTGGCCAAAATCGAAACCGCGATCTTCCGCCGCAAGACGATCGTGTTCGACTACTACACGATGGAGCGCGGCGAGCTCGGGCCACGGCGCGTCGACGCCTACCAACTCCTGTTCCAGGGCGGCCAGTTCTACCTGGTCGGCTACTCGCACGAGCGCAAGGCGATCCGGGTCTTCCGCCTATCGCGGATCCGCGGCAAAGTCGGTTACGCGACCAAGGCCGAGCACGACTTCCAGCGCCCCGCCGACTTCGATCCGCGTGCCTACGCGGGCCGGATCGACTGGCAGTTCGGCGATCCCGTGGGCACGGCCGAGGTGTGGATCGGGCGCCGGATCGCCTGGCAGATCGAGCGCCACTTCGGCCGCTACGGCGAGATGCGCCAGCCGGACGACTCGGGCACGGCCCAAGCCGGCGGGGCCGGATCCCGAGCAGGCCGCTGGCCCGAGAGCGAGGACGAGGGCGACCGTGTGTTCATCACCCCGTACGCCAACGCCCGCCAGCTCATCGCCTGGGTGCTCGGGCTGGGCGAGAATGCTCGTATCATCGGTCCTCCCGAGTTGGCCGAGGAGATGCGCGAACGGGTCGAGCTGCTGACCCGGCGCCATACCGGCGAGGCGCAGATCGCGGCGGGGGTGAACCATGCGGACGGCGCCGCGGCCCTCACTGCCGGCGCGGGTGCCGAGGGCAACGGTCATCACCCCGACGGGGCGATCCGGCCAGAACGTTTCGCCCGCCTGGTGACGCTGGCCAGCATCTTGATCGACGCCGGCCGTGCCGGCCGCCGCATCGACGCGCACGAGCTCCGCCACAGCCTCAAGGTGTCCGAGCAGGAGCTTCGCGAGGACATCTCGGTGCTCAACCTGGTCAACTTCGGCGCCGGAACCTACGTGCTGTACGCCGAGCTCGGCGACGACGGGATGATCGAGGTCGAGCCTGAGCCTTACGGTGATTCGTTTGCCCGGCCGGCTCGCCTGCTGCCGGTCGAGGCCAAGGCGCTGGTGGCCGCGATCGACCTTATCGGCGAGCATATCCCGGAGGGATCGCTCACCTCGGTGCGCGAGAAGGTCGTCGCCGCGCTGGGGGAGGACCCAGTGCACGAAGGGCTCCAGATCGCCGCTCCCGGTGGCGACGACGCCGAGATCGCCGCCGTGGTCTCAAGCGCGATCGCGCGGCGCCACATGCTCTCGTTCGAGTACTACAAGGAGAACGAGGACGAGTTCTCGACCCGGACAGTCGAGCCGTACGCGCTGATCAACGGACGGGAGGGGTGGTACGTGGCCGCCTTCGATCCCTCGCGCGACGACGTCCGCCACTTCCGCCTCGACCGCTTCAAGTCCGCCGCCGTGACCGAGGATTCGTTCGAGCCGCGTCCTGACGTCGATCCCGCCGCCGACGTCGACGGCTGGCCGCGAACCGGCGAGGTGCCCGCCTCGCGCCGCGCGCGGGTGTGGATCTCACCCGAGCGTGCCCGTTGGGCCCGCGAGGAGCGCACGGTCACGGAGGAACTCGAGGATGGGGCGGTGGTGGTCGAGCGAGGCTTCGCCAGCCTGCGCTATCTCGTGCGCGATGTGCTTAAGGAGGCGGGCGACGCGGTCGTCCTCGAGCCCGATGACGCGCGCGTCGCGGTGCGCGAGGCGGCCGAGGCCGCCAGAGCCGCCGTCGCGCCGCTCACCACGGGCTGAGCACCGGGGGGCGCGCCCCTCCAACCCCGGGCTTCCCCGCCGCCCGCTACGCTGCGCGCCGATGCAGCCCCTGAAGGGCCTGATCCTGTCGGGTGGTAAGGGCACGCGCCTGCGCCCGATCACTCACACCAGCGCCAAGCAGCTGGTTCCGGTGGCGAACAAGCCCGTGCTGTTCTACGCGATCGAGGCGATGGCGCAGGCCGGCATCGATCAGGTGGGGATCATCATCGCGCCCGAAACGGGCGATGAGGTTCGCTATGCCGCCGGCGACGGTTCCCGCTTTGGGGTTCGCCTGACCTACATCCTGCAGGAGCAGCCGGCCGGGCTGGCCCACGCCGCGCTCACCGCTGAGCCGTTCCTGGGCGACTCGCCGTTTGTCATGTATTTGGGCGACAACCTGCTTCAGGGCGGCATCGAAGATCTGGTGGTTGCCTTCACCGAGCATGAGCCGGACGCGCTGATTCTGCTCACTCCGGTTCCCGACCCGGAGAACTATGGCGTGGCGGAGTTATCCGACGGCGCGGTGGTACACCTGGTCGAGAAGCCCAGCGCGCCGCGCACCGATCTGGCGCTGGTCGGCGTGTACATGTTCACCTCGTGCGTCCACGACGCGGCACGCGCGATCGAGCCCTCGGCCCGTGGGGAGCTCGAGATCACCGACGCGATCCAGCGCCTGGTGGACGACGGCAGGCGCGTCGAGCCGCACATCGTCAAGGGCTGGTGGAAGGACACTGGGCGTCTGGACGACATGCTCGCTGCCAACCGACTCGTGCTGGACACGATCCAGACCCGGCTCGAGGGCGAGTTGATCGACACTCAACTCGACGGGCGGGTGGTGATCGAGCGAGGGGCGCGGCTCGAGCGCTCGGCCGTGCGCGGGCCGGCCATCATCGGCGCCGGCGCGCGCCTGACCGATTGCTACGTCGGGCCGTACACCGCCGTGGGCGAGGGATGCGAGATCTCGGGCGCCGAGGTCGAGCACTCGATCCTGCTCGCCGGATCCGCCGTGCGCGACCTCGGACGGATGGAGTCCTCGTTGCTCGGGCGCAACGTCAAGGTCGGCCGCGACCGCCGCCAGCCGCGCGCTTACCGGTTCATGGTCGGCGACAACTCGGAAATCGGCATCCCTTAACTTGGCCGGAGTCCCGCCGCTGCCCACGAGGGCTGCGAGCAGCGCCTGGTGGGGCCGGAAAGGCGAATCCTCTACCCGTAGGCGTGCCGCAACTCGTCGAGCTCGGCGCGCAGTGCTGCCACCTCGGTCTCGAGGGCAGCGACCCGTTCGGCGAGGCTTCCGTTTCCCGCGGACGCTGACTCCGCGGCGGGTTGCCACGCGTCCGGTTGCGGCGGCGGTGGCGCCACCGGGATCTGCGATTCGCCTCCCGGGGCATGCGCCGCGCCCGCCGGGGCTTGCCCCACGCCGGCCGGGACATGCGCCGCGCCCGCCGGGGAATGCGCCGCGCCCGCCGGGGCTTGCCCCACGCCGGCCGGGGCATGCGCCGCGCCCGCCGGCGTCTGGGGCGGTATCGCGCCCTCGTCTTCCCCCGCGCCACCGAGCAGATGCGCAAACCGGTCCTCCTTCTGCCCGGGCCGGCGCCCCAGCCGCCGCGCGTAGCCGCGCTCGCTCAGCACACCGAGCACCCGCTCCACGTCGGCCAACGC
>JAFAZZ010000551.1 GCA_019239375.1 Solirubrobacterales bacterium
CCGCGCCGGCGAGCAGCGCCGCGGCCCCCGCGCCGCCAGCGGCCGCGACCTCGAGCGACGGCGTCGCACCCTCCGACGGCTCGGCGCCGGCTCCGAGCGCCACGCCGGCGTCGGCGGCTCAGACGGGCGCCGGCACGTCGGGCACCGGGTCGGCGGACGCCGGCACCGCGCCCGGCGGCGCCTCAGCGGGCACGACTGCCGGCGAGCAGGCGAGCTCGGAGTCGTCGGCTGGAGCGGTGGCGTCATCAAGCACGGGCGGGGCCTCGGCCTCAGCCGGGTAACCCGGGCCGCCTCTGGGCACGGGTCGAGGCTGCGGTCGGGCGGGATATCCGGCTCGCCGGTCGGCCCGGGACCAGGGACAACCGACACGGGACTCGCGGCCTCGCGCCGGGTCGGTGCGCTTCTCCAACTGGTTCTCCGCCTGGCGACGTGCTCCCCAAGAACCACTCAGGGCGCACTGCTGGCGGCCGTGCTTCGCCTCGCTGAGATCCGTGGGACTCATCACGCGCACTTCCCCGAGGCGGTTCGCCGTTTCCAAACGGAGTAGCGTTCTGGCATGACTTGTCGGCGTACGAGGAATTTGTGAGGCTGGCATGAAAAAGGTTTTAGAGCTCCTACTGTGCATCCTGCATCCAGTTGCCATGGTGTTGATCTGGATCAACCTCGCGGTTCGCACCGATATCGGCTTGGTCGCGAAGCTCGCCTGGGGGATCGCAGCGGTTGTTCCGTTCGTCCCGTTCGTATACGTGCTGACCGGGAACGACTTCATCTAAGTCACTGCGGGCCGGGGCCCGCAGAACCTGTTAGTAGGACGCAAGCATGGCCACGGCGCGCCGCCGCATCCGGCTGAAAGGACGCAAGCACGGCACGGCGCGCCGCCGCATCCAGCTGATCGATAACCTCGGCTGAGAAGCCGCTCAAGTCATGGACGTCCCCGGCACGCAGCTCCCGTGCCGCGGGTTGTATGCTCTCGCCGCGGCGCCGGAAGGCGTTGGCACCCGCACCGAGGAGAGGGGTCCGATAATGGCGAGGCGTCGTTTCGCGTTTGGTCTGAGGTTGCCGCTGGGAGCGGTTGTGCTATTTGCGGCTCTGTGGCTGGCCGCGCCAGGGTGGTCGGCACCGCGGAATCACTTCGACCCTGGCGGTCTTTCGATCGTCGCTGTGTCGAACCGGCATCCGGATCTGGTGAGCGGTGGCGAGGTCCTGCTGCGCGTGTCGACACGTTCTGCCGTGCCGGCGAGGCGGGTGCGGATCACGCTCAACGGTTTCGACGTCACGTCTGAGTTCACGGCGCGACCCGACGGGACGCTGCTCGGCCTCGTCTCCGGTCTAAGCGACGGACGCAACGTAGTGCGGGCCGAACTGGGCCGTCGGTTTGGCCGGCGCGCCGGCGCGGAACTGGTCGTGGTGAACCATCCGATCACCGGTCCAGTCCTCTCGGGGCCGCAGCAAGAACCGTTCTACTGCCAGACCACGGCCTTCGGCCTGGCGCCGGCCACGCCACCGGAATGCTCGGCGCCGACCCAGGTCTCATACCAGTACATGTCGACGAGCGGCGCGTACAAGCCGTGGCCGTCGGCAGGGACGCCGTCGCCTCCGTATCCCTCGGATCTGGCCAGCACGACCGTCAACGGCCGATTGGTGCCGTACATCGTGCGTCTGGAGCAGGGGACGATCGACCGCGGCGTGTACCAGATAGCGGCGCTCTACGACGGCCGCACCCCAAGCCCGTACACATCCGACGGCAGCTGGAACGAGCGCCTGGTGTACACCTTTGGCGGCGGTTGCAACTCCGGCTACCACCAGGGCACCAGCACCGGCGGGGTCCTCAATGCGGCGCCGGGACCGGGGGGTGAGGACCTGTTCCTCAGCCAGGGGTACGCCGTGGCGTCAAACACGCTGAACGTCCTCGACAACAACTGCAGCATCCCCATCTCGGCCGAGGCGGCGATGATGACCAAGGAGCACTTCATCGACGAGTACGGGCCGGTGGCGCACACGATCGGCTGGGGCGGCTCGGGCGGCGCGATCCAGCAGTACGGCATCGCCGATGCCTACCCGGGGATCCTGAACGGGATCATCCCGTCCATATCGTTCCCAGACCCTGTCGGGGCCACGCTCAACGTGGTTACCGACTGCCGCCTGCTGGACAACTACTTCGCTGGGCACGCGGGATACACCTTGACGCAGGAGACTGCGATCTCGGGGTTCGGGTTCTACTCCACCTGCCCGTCTTGGGATAGCTCCTTTGCCAACCGCATCCAGGCCACGGCCAGTGCAACCCCGCCATTCCGGCCACCGTTCCCGGCGATCCGAACACGATCTGGGACGCGACCACCAACCCGAACGGGGTGAAGTGCGACGCGCGCCAGCAGCTCGTCAACCAGCTCGGCGTGGACCCGGCCACCGGGTTTGCCCCCAGCCCGCTCGACAACGTGGGGATTCAGTACGGGCTCGCGGCGCTCGAGTCGGGCGCGATCACTCCGGCTCAGTTCGCCGACCTCAACGCCAGCATTGGCGGCTTCGACTACCTGGGGAATCCCTCTACCCAGCGCAGCCTCGCCAGTCCGGTGGCGCTCCACGCGGTGTACGCCGACGATCTGGACAACAGCGGGGCGCAGGGCCTCCAGATCACGCCCGTCATCGATCAGCGGGACGATCTCGACGCCATCCCGGGCGCGAATATCCATACCTCGGAGTGGTCGTTCGTGATGCGCGCGCGCATGCAGAAGGCCGGCGACGCCGCAAACCAGGTGATCATCGAGAACGCGTTCGTGGCGGCCGAGGTCGCGAACGTGGATGCGTACGAGCTATCGGCGATGAACCAGTGGCTGGACAACATCCAGGGTGACCCGACGTGGCGAGGGTTGAAGGCAAAGATCGCCAGCGATAAGCCCGTCGGGCTCGCCGACGGGTGCTTCCTCAACACCAGCCAGACGTCACCCACGCTCCAGCCCGGTGGACTGACCGTGACCGGCACGAGCGGGCCCTGCGAGACCGTCTACCCGATCTACGCCAACACCAGGATTGCCGCCGGCCAGCCGGAAGACCTGTACGTGCTCAAGTGCGCGCTCCGGCCGATCGACTGGAGCGACTACCCGGTGACCTTCACACCGACGGAGAAGGCCGAGCTCGAATCCGCCTTCCCCCACGGCGTCTGTGACTTCGGCCGGCGGGGACCCCAGGAGCAGCCGCCGATCGGCAGCTGGCTCAACTACAGCCTTGGGACGACCCCTTTCCGGGACGTCGGTGGTGACGGTTAGGGCGGGCGGAGGCGACGCCACGGCCTTACATGTACGTCCAGCGGCAGGGTGCGCGGTCTCTGACGAGGAGCGTGGGACGAACCGTCGTGTGTAAGCCGCAGGCGCGGCTGATCATCGCGATCCTGGCGATCGTCGGGAGCACTGCCGCGCTCGGACCTGCGCGCGCGGGCGGAAGCAGCGTAGGAGGGGCACCGCTGCCGGTGTATGCGGCGTCGCTGAAGCAGCAGGGCCAGCAACTCGTCTGGCACGTGGAGCTCGCGACGCCGTTCTCCCCGGGAGCGCTCGCCAAGGACGGTCGGACCCTGTGCCTGCTGATCGAACCAAGGACGCACGGGGGCGTCGCCGGTCGGATCTGCATCAGCAGTCCGGACCGGCGTTCGCGCACGCCGCGGCTCCTGTATACACCGCTCACCGGGCAGTCTGGCCCAGCGCGGGTCATCGCTGCGATCGTCACCCGTTCGAGTGACCGCGAGCTGACGGCCAGCTTCATGCCCGCGGCCGTGCGATCGTCGTACGCGCCGTTGCGGTGGCAGGTGATCAGTACCTTGAAGGCCCGCGCGTGTCTTCCGCCGACGCCGTCGCCGGGCGGGTGCTCCGTCCTGTTCCCGCCCAAGCCCGCGCTCGTCCGGTTACACGAGCCACAGCTGGTCGGGTGCGTGCCGAGCGGGCCGGCCTGGGTGTTCCACGGCTCGAACCGCGCACGCGAAATAGCGCTCACCTTCGATGACGGCCCCTGGTATGACACCGCTCGCTTCGTGGACGTGCTCGCCCGCGAGCATGCGGTCGCGACGTTCTTTCAGATCGGTGACCAGATCAGCCAGTACGCGCAGGACGGCCTGGACCAACGGATGCTGAGAGACGGCGACATGATCGGCGATCACACATGGAACCACGCCGATGTGGCCGCGGGGGGCTCGGGTGCCGCCATCGAGATCTCGAGCGCGGCCGCAGCGATCCGCCGCGCAACTGGCGGGTTCCAACCCTGCCTGTTCCGCGCGCCGGGCGGCAACGTCACGCCCCGGTTACTCACGACTGCACACGCCCTTGGATTCACGACGATTCAATGGGACATCGATCCACGTGACTGGGCCACCCCCGGGACTACCGAAATCTACGACAACGTGGTGGGCAACGCCCACGGCGGCGCCATCGTGATCCAGCACGACGGCGGCGGCAACCGCTCGGAGACCCTCGCCGCACTGCCACTCGAGATCCACACGCTCCGACGCGAGGGATACCGGTTCGTCACGGTGACCGAGTTGCTGGGCTACCGGCTCGTTTACCGCTGACGCCTTCGGCGGCCGATGCGCCGACCTCTCAGGAGCGCCGGATGAGCGTCGCTACCGGCGTCTGTGCCCGCGCAGTCGAGGTGGGTGGGGTCGCTCGAGGTGCCGGTCGCCCGCTCGAGCGTCCAGAAGACGACATCCTGGCGCGCGGCGTAGTGCAGCAGCGGCGTTCCGCTCAGCTCAATGCCGAGCTCGTTGCCCATCGTGTTGAGCGCAATGTCAGCCTCGGCTGACTGGAGCGGCCAGGGTGGGTGGTGGATCTCCCCCCTCAGAACCCGCCGCTGATCGTCGAACGTGTACAAGCAGTAGCGTTCGGTCAGCCAGTGCTCGAGCGTGCCCGCCGCTGGCGGACGCACGATGCCGCGCGGGCGGTACTGGCCACGGAAGGCTGCCGCGGGCGCGTTCTCGCTCGCCTTTCGCTCGCTGGTGTAGCGCAGCTCGTCCGCCTCGCGCTCGATCGCCATGTGCGCGTTGAAGTAGGGGAGGCGGTAGAACGCCCGCGCGGCCGCGACGGCGAAGGCGCTGCCGGCATCCAGGCTGAGGAAGTAGATGCCGGGCTTTCCGCCGAAGCTGACGTAAGTGCGGACGTTGATCTCGGGGAAGTTTGAGAGGCCCGGGATGGGAAGCATGGCGCGCAGCCGCAAGTTGCGAACCTCGAAGGGCGTCACGCCGATCCAGGCCTGCCCCTCGAACGTCTGCAACTCGAGTGAGCGCGGGACGGCTCGTTGCAGTGCTTCCGGCGAGACCGTCCAGTGCGCGAACAGGAGGTCCATCCACGACTGGGCCATCACCCAAGAACGAGCCGGCGCCGGCCACGGCCGATGGTCTTTGACCCGGGCGCCGCGCTTGTGGGTCAGCGGCGAGACGAGCAGATCGATGGCGTCCTGGGCAGTTTCCAAAAACGCGCGTGGCGCTCGCACTCCGGCCTATGCGTTCGCAGAGGGTTCGTCGTGCTGTTCTTCCTCCACGTCCTGCCCGCCTTGAGACCACTCCTCTTCGAGCTCCTGCTCGTTCTTGCTTTTCGACTGAGCCTGCTCTTCGG
Organism: Solirubrobacterales bacterium; assembly: GCA_019239375.1. Classification (GTDB taxonomy): domain Bacteria; phylum Actinomycetota; class Thermoleophilia; order Solirubrobacterales; family Solirubrobacteraceae; genus Palsa-465. The sequence goes on from JAFAZZ010000551.1 coordinate 5,592, forward strand.
CCTCGCGCTCGGGCTGCTCGCGCTCTTGGGTCATGCTGTGTGTCCTCTCGTATCGCTCCGAGACCCACTACCCGCGTTCGCCGAACGGAAGCTCGAGAAAAACCCCGCGCCGAACACGACGACGCGATGGGCGTCGCCGACGACTGACGTAGCGTGATCGCCATTTATGAGCCAGATCAGCCGGCCGGCAGTGCGTAGTAGTCCTCGGTGGCGACGGGAATAAAGCCGATCGAGGTGTAGAGCCGTAACGCACGATCATTCTCGACGGCCACCTCCAAGTGGATCTGGCCGGCGCCCTCGTCCAGGCTCTGTTGACACACGCGCCGCAGCGCATCGCGCCCGATGCCGCGGCCCTGCCAGGCGGGGTCGATGACAAACGCGTAGATCCCGGCGTCGTTGCCATGCCGCGTCACGCGCAGGGTTCCCACCGGCGAGCCGCTCAGCTCGACGACCAGCGTGCGATCTCGCCGCGAGGCCAGCCGGTCGGCCACATCTCCGGCAGGTTCGCCGAAGCCCAGTTCGAGCAGCCGCACGACGACCGGAACGTCGGTAATGCCCGCCTGGCGCAGGCTGAGGGAATCCTTGGGCTCTCCGCCGGTGGGTCGGCGCGACAGCACTAGGGCATGCTCCGAGTGATCCAACGCCGCGCCCCGGCGCCGCGCCAGACGCTGACCTGCCGCCGAGGAGCGCGGCACGATCAGCAGCACTTGCTCAGCGCCTCGCTCGTGCCAGATCGGAACCGCGGCGTCCAGAAGGGCGGTGCCGATGCCGCGGCGACGCGCGCCGGGATCCACCATGCCGGCCAACTCGAGGGCGGAGCCGAAGGAGTACAGCCCGAGGAACCCGAGGAGCCGGTCATCCTCCCACCACAGAAGGTCCTCGACGCGGTCGCCGGTGCGGCTGCGCAAAGCACCCCACTCGAGCTTCAGGCGGCCACCATCGGCGTCGATGACCCGTCGCTCGAGCTCCGCGATTGCCTGCAGCGCTCGCGGAGACAGACCGGCTGCTCGATCCAGCACCTCAAGAGCAATCAGGCGAGCGTCGCGGCGAGCGTGATCTCGCTGACGCCCGCGAGTGCGCGGGAGACCGGGCATCCCGCCTTGGCCTGCTCGGCGTAATCGGCGAACTGCTCCTGATCGATCCCGGGGACGCGGCCCTCCGTGATGAGATCGATCTGGGCGACCGTCGGGTTTCCGTCGACGTTGCGCAGATGCACCTTGGCGGTTGTCTTCACCGATTCCGGTGTGTGACCGTCATCGGCGAGGATGTTGCTGAGGGCCATCGAGAAGCACCCCGCGTGAGCGGCCGCGATCAGCTCCTCGGGGTTGCTGCCCCGGCCCTCCTCGAATCGGCTCGAGAACGAGTAGTTGCCCTCGCTGAAGAGGCCGCTCGCGACCGACGCCGTGCCGGAGCCGCTTCTCAGATCGCCGCGCCACTCCGCGCTGCCGTCTCGCGTTGCCATCGACGTGCTCCTTTCGCGCTGGGTTAGTGAGGCTCGGATCCTATCCCGGCCGTGAGCGCGTACAGCGCTATTCCCAGCGGAACAGGCGCGCGGCGGCCAGGCTGCTTACGATGATCCAGCCTGCAAGAACGAGAAACGGGAGAACGCCCGGGGAGTGTCCGGTAAACGCAGCGTGCAGCGCGTTGAAGCCGGCGCCGGTGGGGAGCCCCTTGGCGATGTCGGTGATCAGCTGCGAGTGGATCTCCTGCAGGGGGACGTAGAGACCCGAGAAGAACGCCAGCGGGTAGAAGAACAACGCGGTCAGGGCGCTGGCGATCTGCGGGCTCTTGGCCACGGCGGCGACGAGCAGACCGAGCCCGATCGTCGCGGCGGCGGTGAGGACGAGCGCGACGAGGGACACGAAGTCCCCACCCACGTCGTGCGGGAGCGCCAGGCCGTACGCGCCGGCGCCGGCGCCGAGGAGGATCCCGATCCCGATCACGGCGAGGATCAGGCTCACCGTCGTCTGTGCCGCCAGAAGCCACGACGGGGCTACCGGGGTGGTCGACATACGGCGCAGGACGCCCTGCTGGCGGTAGCCCGACAACTGCTGGGGAAGCCCGGTCAGACCCACCGCGATGAGCACGAACACCATCAGAGTCGGCACGTAGAGGTTGAAGAACGAGATGCCGCCGAGCGCGCTTAGAGGGCGGGTAGTCGCGGGAATGCTGCCGAAGATCACGAGCAGGGCAAACGGGATGCCGACGGCCACCAGCAACCCGACCGGGCGCCGGATGGCGATCTTGATCTCACCGGCCACGAGCAGGCCAAACGCCCGTCGCTGGCGGGGGGTGAGGCTGAGGGCTCGGGTGCTCATCGTGTCACTCCGTTCGTATCGCCGTGGGTTGTCTCATCCGTCAGTGCGAGGAACGCGTCCTCGAGGTTTGCCGTCTCGATCTGCACGTCTTCGGCGTGGATCCCGGCTCGATGCAGGGCCAGCACGACCGCGGTGACGAGGTCCCCGGAGCCGGCGACCACCACTTCCGGGCCGTGGTGCTCGACCGCACTGACCTCCGGCAGCGCCGAGAGCAGCACGTCGGGGAACGGCTCGGTGGCCGTGAGGCGGATCCGCTTGCTCGTGGTCGCGGCAAGCGCCAGCGCACCCGGTCGGTCGAGGGCGACCATCCGGCCGTGGTCGATCAGCGCCACGCGGTCGCAGAGTCGTTCGGCCTCCTCCATGAAGTGGGTCACGAGCACGATCGTTACGCCGCGGGCGCGAACTCCTTCGATCAGCCTCCAGGTGTCGCGGCGGGCCTCCGGGTCAAGGCCGGTGGTCAACTCGTCGAGCACGGCAATCTCGGGCTGACCGATCAGGGCGAGGACGATCGACAGGCGCTGCTTCTGGCCTCCTGACAGGTGCTTGAAGTACATGTGCTCCGCGTCCTGAAGCCCGAGCGTCGCGATCAGCTCTCGCCCGTCGGCGGGCTCCCGGTAGAAGGAGGCGTAGAGCTCCACCGCCTCGCGGACCCTCAGCAGGTCGGGCAGCGCACTGTCCTGGAGCTGCACACCCACGCGCTCGTGCAGCTCGTGGCGGTCCCGGCGCGGGTCGAGGCCGAACACGCTGATCTCACCCCGATCAGGCCTCCGTAGGCCGGTGATGCACTCCACCGTCGTGGTCTTGCCGGCGCCGTTGCGACCGAGGATCCCGAAGATCTCGCCGCGGTGAACCGCGAAGCTCACGTCGTCCACCGCAACCGTGGTCCCGTACTCCTTGCGCAGATGCGCGATCTCGATGACCGGTGGCGCCGAACCATTGCTCGACACCGACGCTCGGGTGTCCCTCTGAACCAGCTCTTGAATGCTCATTCCCGTGCGATCCTTCTCGATATATTTGAACGATACCGACATGATATCACACATTGATGGTGATACAATATGGATGTGATATCGAATCCCGATGTGGCCAACCAGGCCGTGGAACCCGGCCTGTCGGCCTCGGGCCAGGCGCACGAGCAACGCGCCGCGTGGGTCATCCCGGGACTGCCGACGATGGTCGGGGCGCTCGCGGCGTTGGCGCTGGGGATCGCGCTGACGGCTACCGCCGGGAGCAACTCCGGGCCAATCGTCTTGGGCATCATTGTGATCTGCGTCGCCGGCTTGTCGTTTGGCGGATTCTTCGTCGTGCCGCCGAACCAGGCGCGGGTGCTGATCTTGTTCGGCCGCTACATCGGATCGGTGACCCAGGCCGGTTGGTGGTGGTGCAACCCGTTTGCCAAGAAGCAGAAGGTCTCGTTGCGGGTTCGCAACTTCCAGAGCGAGCGCGTCAAGGTCAACGACGCCAGCGGAAACCCGATCGAGATTGCGGCGGTCGTCGTGTGGCGGATCGTCGACACGGCCAGGGCGGTGTTCGACGTCGCCGAATACGAGCAGTTCGTGACCGTGCAGAGCGAGACCTCGCTACGTCATCTCGCCAGCGAGTACCCCTACGACGACTACAAGCAGGACGCGATCTCGCTGCGTGCCAACGCCGACGAGGTTCGAGGCAGCCTCCAGGCCGAGCTGCAAAGCCGCCTGCGGCTGGCCGGCATCGAGATCCTCGAGACCCGGCTCACGCACCTCGCTTATGCGCCCGAGATCGCGGAGGTAATGCTCCGCCGCCAGCAGGCCGAGGCCATCCTCGCCGCGCGCAAGACCATGGTTCAAGGGGCGGTCAGCCTCGTGCAGATGGCCGTCGCCCAGCTCGCCGACTCAGATCTCATCGAGCTGGACCCCGAGCGCAAAGCGACGATGGTCTCAAACCTGATGGTCGTGCTCTCCGGCGACCATTCACCCACCCCGGTGATCAACACGGGCAGCCTCTACACGTGAGGTTAAGCTGAGGATGCCCGAGAGCAAGAAGTTCCTGCTTCGACTGAACCCCCGGCTCTTCGACGCGCTGCGGCGCTGGGCCGACGACGATCTGCGCAGCATCAACGCTCAGATCGAGTACCTGCTCACCGATCAGGCGCGCCGGGCGGGACGTCTCCCCAAGCAGAGCACCCGCCGGGCTCCTCGCGAGGCGCCCCCGGACGACTTACCAGACGCGGACACGGTCACCGTTTCAAGCCGCGCAAGAGCGTCTGGCTGATCGATCCACAGTGCACAACGGTGACCCCGGGTACGCGTACTCGGTCGGCCCGAACGTCCATGATCGGCGCGCGTGCCATCATGTGTCCCATGTTCGGAAATGATGCCGGAGGCGAGAGCTTCGAGGAGGCGCTGCGTTCGATCGCCGCGGCGCTCAGCGGGTACCTAGAGCGCTCGATCGAGAATGTCGATCCCGACGACGTCGCTGACTCGATCGGTGTGGATGCGGCCATGGCAAGAGAATGGGTCGAGAGCGCCGGCGGTTGGCTCAGCGGTCTCACGGAGAGCCTCGGTGGGCATTTGGCCCGCCGCGTGGCAGGACCGGAGCAACCTAATGTCCGTGTCGATCCCCTGGGTGGCGCGGCACCCCACCCGCTGGACCTACCAAGCGATGACCAAGGCCTCGCGCTGGCGGCGCTCGAGTCGGGCCGGTGGATTGTGGAGCCAGGAGCCGATGCGCTGGCCGCCAGAGGCGATGGTCCGAATCCGACGGACGCACTCGGGATGGTCCGCGAGCTCCGCGTCCGCGACTGGATCTCGGCCGACGGAAAGCTGACGCAGGCCGGTCGCCACGCGCTCAAACGCTGGCTAGACGCCGCCGCGTCCAGCTGACTTCGTCGCTGCCGGCGCAAGCGAGCTCGACACCGAGCAACTCGGTGGCTCGACGGGCGGGTCGAGGCAGGTGAGGATCAAGGGGGAGAGCTTTCGTGCGCGGCCGATACGGTTCGCGACGTGGCCCACGGCACGCACGACTTCCAGGACGACGCGCGCAACGAGCGCATCCTCGTGTGGGTCAACGGCGAGCTCGTACCTCGTGAGCGGGCCGTGGTGTCGGTGTTCGACGCGGGCTTCGTGCTCGGGGACGGCGTATGGGAAGGTCTGCGGGTGCGGGCGGGACATCCGGCTTTCCTCGAGCGCCACCTCGACCGCCTGTATGCCGGCGCCAAGGCCATCATGCTCGACGTCGGCCGCACCCCTCGCGAGCTGACCGAGGCAATCTACGCGACGCTGCGGGCCAACGACATGACCGACGGCGTCCACGTGAGGCTGATGCTGACCCGCGGCGTCAAGCGCACCCCCTACCAGGATCCACGCCTGACGATCGGCCCGTCGACCATCGTGATCATCGCCGAGCACAAGGAGCCGTTGCCGGCGACGCTGACCGACGGCATCACTCTGTTCACGACGCATGTGCGTCGCGCCGCGCCGGACACGCTCGACCCCAAGCTCAACGCTCACTCCAAGCTGAACGACATCATCGCCTGCATACAGGCCTACTCCGCTGGCGCCGACGAGGCGCTGATGCTCGACCCGCATGGCTTCGTGGCGACGTGTAACTCAACGCACTTCTTCATCGTGGCCGGGGACGAGGCGCCGGAGGTGCTGACCTCTGACGGGCGCTACTGCCTGACCGGGATAACGCGCGCCAACGTGCTCGAGATCTGCCGGGCCAACCGCATTTCGGTGCGCGAGGCGTCGTTCAGTCTCACCGACGTGTACGCCGCGCGCGAGGCGTTCGTCACCGGTACCTTCGCCGGCGTTGTGCCCGTGCGCTCCGTCGACGGTCGCACGATCGGGGATGGTCGCCGCGGGCCGATGGTCGAGCGCCTTCAAGCACTGTATCGCTCGTTGGTGGACGCCGACGTGGCGGAACGCGTCGCGCCATGAGCGATGCCGTCCGCGTGGCGATGTGGTCTGGCCCGCGGAACATCTCCACGGCGATGATGCGCGCCTTCGAGAACCGGCCCGACACCGTCGTGGTGGATGAGCCACTGTATGCCGCCTACCTCGTGCGCACCGGGATCGACCATCCGGCGCGCGAGGCGGTCATCGCGTCCCAGCCCACCGAGCTCGCCACGGCGGTCGCCGGCCTCTTTGCGCCGGTGCCGTCCGGCTGCCGCGTCCATTACGCCAAGCACATGGCGCACCACGTATCTCGCGACATGGACCTGAGCTGGACGCTGCGCTGCCGCAACGTGTTGCTCATCCGCGACCCGGGCGAAGTGGTCGCGTCCTACGTACGCGCTCGAGAGAGCTGCGAGCCGGACGACATCGGACTGCCGCAGCAGCGGTGGCTGCTGGAGCTGTGGGGCGAGCACCACGTCGCGGTGCCGGTCCTGGACGCGAGGGAGTTCCTCCGGGCGCCCGAGGCGCACCTGCGCTGGCTGTGCGAATGGCTCGGCATCCCGTTCACCGAGCGGATGCTCTCCTGGCCCCCCGGCCCTCGCGCCTCCGACGGCGTCTGGGCGCCTCATTGGTACGCCGCGGTCTGGTCGTCCACCGGTTTCAAGCCGTGGCGTCCACGGCAGACGATCCTGCCCGACCGCTACGCCGCGGTCGCCGAGGCATGCCGGCCGATCTACACCGCCTTGTACGCGCAACGGGTGCGCGTGTGAGAACGGCTTCAGTCCGCCCTCGGCGGAGCAACTACCCGGCGGTCGGCTGAACGCGGTCCGACCTGGCTTGCAACACCGACCACGATCGTGCGACCTCGGCGCCGAGCCGACAATTGCCGCGGACGATGTCGAGATTCACCGCCACGCTCGCCCGACCGGTGTGCTCGTGGATGTAATCGAGTAGGAACGGAGTGATCTCCTTGCCCCGGACTGACGCGGCCTTGGCAGCCTCGAGCCCCGCGCGAAGCAACCGGTCGTGCAAGGCCGGGTCGAGCTGCGCGGCCTCGGGCAACGGGTTGGCGACCAGGATGCCACCGGGTAGGCCGATCGTGTCGGCAGCGGCCATCATTTGGGCGATTTCATCGGCCGTGGTGACCGGGAAGTCGACCGAGTAGCCACTGTCAGTGAGCCAGAAGGCGGGGAAGCGATCGGTGCCGAAGACCAACACGGTGACGCTCAAGCTCTCGAGCCGCTCGAGCGTGGCGCCGATGTCGAGGATGGACTTGACGCCGCCGGAGATGACGGTGATCCGGCAGCTCGCGAGGATGCCCAGGTCGGCCGATTCGTCGAAGGTGCTGCCGGCATCCCGATGCACGCCGCCGATCCCGCCGGTGGCGAACACGCGGATCCCGGCGCGCGACGCCAGCAGCGCCGTGGCCGCCACCGTGGTGCCGCCGCTCGCCCCCTGCGCCATGGCGATGGGCAGATCTCTCGCGCTCAGCTTCAGCGCATCCGCGGCGGCGGCAAGACGCTCGAGGGCGTCGGGATCGAGACCGATGTGGGCGAGCCCGTCCACCATCGCGATGGTCGCGGGGACCGCGCCGGCGCCTGCGACCGTGCGTTCGAACTCAAGCGCCGCCTGCAGGTTCTCCGGGCGCGGAAGCCCGTGCGTGATGATGGTCGATTCGAGCGCGACGACCGGGTCCCCGTGACCAAGCGCGTCGGCGACCGGCTCGGACAGAACGAACCCGAAAACTCGCTGTCGCGATCGCACTGACGCACCCTACCGAACGTCCCCCGCGCGAGCCGGGGCTGCGCGCACAGCGATCATGTCGGGATGCAGAACCGACCGCTGTCGCTATGCACGATCGGCGATCTGATCCTCGACGTGATCGTGCTCCCCGCTGGCCCGCTCGCGCCCGACGCC
>JAFAZZ010000105.1 GCA_019239375.1 Solirubrobacterales bacterium
GCCAATAAATACCCAGTAACCGACACACGCCGGCGCACCCACCCAAGACCACCACACCACCTAGACGAAGACCCCGCGCCCCTCCCGACCGCCAACCCGACGAGCACAACCCCGGCCCAGCACGCCCAACAGTTTTGCGACAGCCTCGTATCGTCGCTTTCTCGACCAGGCTCCCTCGTCGGTCCGCGAGCGGCGTCGCCAGTCGCGCCGGTCGCGGCGTCGTCCCTCGCGCCCGTCGGTCGCCCGCGCCGGCGCCTGTCCCGCGGCCGACCGCCGCGCCACCCCGCCCGCCCGCGCGCCGGTAGACCGCTACGTTACGCACTGTAGATGCCGGATCCGACGAACACCGAGATCGCCGCCGCCCTGGACGAGCTGGGGGACCTGTCGGAGCTCGACGGGGCAGCCATATACCGGATCAACGCCTACCACACCGCCGCCAAGACGGTGCGGGAGGCACCGGTGTCCGTGCTCGGGCTGGCGCGCCAGGCCCGCGCCACCGAGCTGCCCGGCATCGGCGCGACGATCCAGGAGAAGATCATCGCCCTGGCTGATGAGGGTGCGATCCCCGCCACGGTCAAGCTGCGCGCCAAGTTCCCGCCTGGCGTGATCGAGATGACCCACCTGCCCGGACTCGGGCCCAAGCGCGCGCGGCGGCTGTTCGAGGAGCTGGGGATCGACTCGCTCGACGCACTGCGCGCCGCAGCCGAGGAGCATCGGGTGAGCTCCCTGCGCGGCTTCGGTCCCAAGGCCGAGGAAGCGATCCTCGCCAGCCTGCGATTAGCCGGCGCCGGCGAGCGCCCGGCACGGGTGGTGCTCGATAAGGCACTTGCCATCGCTGACCCGTTGATCGCCGCCCTACGCGAGCATCCCGCCTCCCAGCGGGTGGAGCTGGCCGGGTCGGCCCGCCGAATGACGGACACGGTCAAGGACCTCGACGTGATCGCCACGGCCAGCGATCCGCTCGCGCTTGCGCGCGCCGCGGCGCAGCTCAACCTGGTCGAGGAAGCGGGGACGCCGACTGAGGCGGGCGTCCGGCTGCGCACCCACACCGGCATTCGGGTCGACCTGCGGATCGTCGCGCCCGACCAGTTCGGGAACCTGCTCCAGCACCTGACCGGCTCCAAGCAGCACAACATGGCCCTGCGCGACGCGGCGGTCCGCAAGGGCCTGCACGTGTCCGAGTACGGAGTGCTCGACGACGCCACCGATGAGACTCACCGTTGCGCCACCGAGCACGACGTGTACGCGCTGCTCGGGCTGCAGTACATCGAGCCGGAGCTGCGCGAGAACCGCGGAGAGCTCGAGGCGGCGGCTGCTGGCGCGCTGCCCGACCCGATCGAGCTCGTGGATCTCAGAGGCGACCTGCACTGCCACACAACCTCCTCGGACGGCACCGCCTCGATCGAGGAGATGGCACTCGCAGCGCGCGCGACGGGCTACGAGTACCTGGCCATCACCGATCACTCGGCCTCGTTCGGCTTCGGCGATGAGGTCTCGCCCGAGCGCCTGCGCCAGCAGATCGCGCACATTCGCAGCGTCGACGTCGACGGCCTCGAGCTGCTGGCCGGTTCGGAGGTCAACATCCTGCCGGACGGCTCGCTGGACTACGACGACGAACTGCTGGGCGAGCTCGACTGGGTGATCGCCTCGGTTCACTCCTCGTTCCGAATGTCGGCCGAGCAGATGACCGCCCGGATGATCCGCGCGATCGAGCACCCGCTGGTCGATGCGATTGGCCATCCATCGGGCCGCAAGCTCGAGCGCCGCGCGGCGTACTCGTTGAACATCGAGCGAGTGATCGAGGCCGCCGCCCGCACCGGCACCATGCTCGAGATCAACTCGAATCCTGACCGGCGTGACCTGAACGACATACACGCACGTGCCGCGGCCGCCGCCGGGGTGCCGATCGTGATCAACACCGACTCGCACCGCACCGCCGGCTTCGCGGTCGCGCGCTACGGGATCGCCACCGCGCGACGCGCCTGGCTGACTACCGCGCACGTGGTCAACACGCAGCCATGGCACGCTGTCCAGGCTCTGAGACCGCGCCACCTCAACGGTCGGCCGCGGCGCCGGCTGCGTACCGGCGCGTCAACGGCGCGAGGTTGAGCGCGACTTCTTGCCGTACGTGGGTGCCGGCGGCTTGCGGTAGCCCGTCGGCTTGCCCCGCGCGAATTCGCGCGCGTCGGTCCGCGGCCCATCCAACGGCAGCGGCTCCGTCTTCCCGCGCCGCTGAATCCAGACGAACCAGGCCAAGCCGGCGAGGCACACCAGCGTCGCGATCCAGAAGTTCAGCCGCATCCCGAGGACGTGCACCGAGTAGTCGATCCGCAGCTGCTCTTCGAAGATGCGGAAGGCGGCGTAGCCGGCGACGTACAGCGCCATCAGGCCGGGCGGCTTGATCCGCCGGTGGTTGCCGAGCCAGATCAGAAACCCGGCGAGCCCCAGGTTCCAGATGATCTCGTACAGGAACGTGGGCTGGAAGGTCGCGAAGTGCTCGTAACCCGATGGGCGGTGGTCGGGGCTGATCTTCAGCGCCCAGGGCAGGGTGGACGGCTTGCCGAACAGCTCCTGGTTGAAGTAGTTGCCGATCCGCCCGACCGCCTGCGCCACCAGCAGCCCGGGCGCGAGCGCGTCCATGAACCGCAGACTGTCCGCCCAGGTCAGACGCCGGCGGATGACATAGAACCCGACGAGCACGCCGGCCGCGATCCCGCCCCAGACCCCCAGCCCGCCCTTCCAGATTGCGAAAGGCCCCCACCAATGGGGAGGAATCTGGCTGGGTGTGGTGATCAGGAAGTAGATCCGGCCGCCGATCAGGCCGGCCGGGAAGCCCCAGGCCGCCGCCTCGTAGCAGACATCCGGGTCGCCCCCGGCTTTCCGCCACCGCCGGCGCGTCACGAAGATCGCCGCCGCCACCGCGCACACGTAGGCCAGTCCGTAGGCGTGCACGAACAGCGGGCCGATGTAGAAGCCGTTTTGGGCCGGGCTGGGGATGTACGCCGGGTAGATCACGCGCGCGGACGGGCGGGGCGGGAACGGCCCGACGCCCCGTTGAGCTCGAACAGATTAGACCGGAAGCCGGGCGTGCGGACCAGCCGGATCGGCTGCAGCGGCGAGGTCTTGTCGACGTAGAAGCGTGCGCCGTCGCGCTGCTCGATCGCCCTCACAGCGGACGCCTGGCGGCGCCAGGCCAGCGCCCAGATGATCGCAAACCCGGTGGCGACGGCCGGCACCTGGGGCACTAGGAAGGCCACCGCTCCGGCGCCGACGGTCGAGACGAGCAGCGGCCACAGGCGGTTGAGCATCGTCCGAGCGGGGTTGACCTCGGGCAGCGAGGCCTGCGTGCGCGCGCTGGATAAGAGCGACGCGATCGGGCTCGAGGTCTCCGCCCGCCGGCCGAGCCAGATGCCGGCCGCCGCAGCCACCAGCCACCAGGCGGCGGCGAACGGCACGATCAGATCGTTGCCGTTGCCCGCGGCACTGGCCACAGTGAGCGCAGCCAGCACGCTCGCGGCGCCCGCGCTGGCCAGCACGGTGGTGCGCAGGAAATCCGTGAATCGCACGCCCGCTTGCCCCCAGCGCGCCTCAGTCGGCGGCCAGAGCCGCGAGCAGCTGGGTTACGCCGGCGGTGCCATCGACCACCACGTCGGCCTCGTCAGTGATCTCGGATGGTCCCTCGTCCGAGCGTACCCCGACCCTGATCGCGCGGGAGATCCGTCCTGCCTCGGCGAGCTGGACGAGCGCGTGGAAGGCGTCTAGATCGGTGACATCATCGCCCACATACAGCGCGACGTCCACGTCGGTGTCGGTCAGGAACACGGAGATCCCGGCCCCTTTGTCGATCCGGACGGGCGGGCGCACCTCGAGCACCTTGCGCCCCCAGTGAGTGCGCAGGCCCGCCGCTTCGGCCTTGGCCGCGATCGCATCGATGGCCGCGCGAGCCGCCTCCTCGTTGGGCGCGCCGCGCCAGTGGAAGGCGACGATCGGCCCCTTGTCCTCGAGGCGAACCCGGAGCCGGCGCAGCTCGGCGGTGTCGGACTCCCGGGCGAAGTCGCGGATGCGCTCGGTCCACTTCTCGACTTCTTGATCGACCACGGTCTCGGTCCAACCCGCGCGCAGCAGCTCGGCGCCGTGTGAGCCAAGGTAGGAGATGGTTCCGAGCGAGACGATCGCGCGCGCTTCCGAGGCACGGCGGCCGCTTACGCACGCCACCACCCCATAGCGGCGGGCGATCTGGGCCAGCAGCTGGCGGGTCGGCTCGGGCACCCGCGCGTCGGCTGCGTGCTCGACGATTGGGGCCAGTGTGCCGTCGATGTCGAACAGGATCGCCGCGCGCGCCGGGTCGGCGCGCAGCGGCCCGAGCGCGTCGGACGGGAGCGCGGAGGTCACCGCTCTAGTATGCCCCCTCGGAGGTGTTCGCCGTGTCCACCGATCCCGTTCTGCTGCTCCACGGTCAACCCGGAGCGGCGGCGGATTGGGAGGCGGTGCGTGCCGCGCTGGGAGACGCACTCCCGACCATCGCCGTCGAGCGCCCCGGGTGGGCCCGCCGCTCGGTGGCAACCGACCTGGCGGGGAACGCACGCGCGGCGCTGGCTGCGCTCGACGCGGCCGCAGTAGCGCGCGCGACGGTCGTCGGGCACAGCCTGGGCGCCGCGGTGGCGCTCTGGCTGTCCTGCGCTTCGCCCCATCGGGTGGGACGGATCGTGCTCGTCGCGCCCGCGGCCAACGTAGCCTCGCTGGGCCCGGTCGACTACCTGCTGGCGGCGCCGGCGGTAGGGTGGCTCGCATCGGCTGGGGCCATGGCCGCCGGCGGACTCATGCTCGGCGTGGGGCCGGTGCGGCGCTGGCTCGCCGCGGCCACCGCGCTCGACGAGCGCTACCTGCGGGCGGCCGGGCGCATGCTGCTGGCCCCGGCCGCGTGGCGGTCGTTCGTGCGCGAGCAGCGCTTCCTGGTCCGAGATCTGCCCGCGCTCGAGCGCCGGCTCGGCCAAATCTCGACCCCGACCACGATCGTCGCCGGCAGCGCGGATCACGTGGTGCCGACCTCCGCGGCCCGCCACCTTGCGGAGCAGATCCCCGGCGCCGAACTGGTCGTGCTCGAGGGCGCCGGCCACCTGCTGCATGTTCAGCATGCTGCGCGGTTGGCTGAGGTCATCGCCGGGACGTGACCTACCGCTGGATCGATCACACGGCGGAGGTCGAGCTCGAAATCGAGGCGGCCAGCGAGCGCGCCGTGCTTGAGGAGGCGCTTCGCGCGCTGGCCGAGCTCCTCGGGGTGGAGTGCGATGAGGCCCTCGGCCCCGCGTCAACCGTTCCGCACGAAGTCTCCGCCGAGGCGACCGACCGTCCCACGCTTCTCGCGGCCTGGATCGAGGAGCTCGCGTTCCTGGCCGAATCGGAGGGCTTCGTGGCGACGCGGCTCGTCGACCTCGACCTCCATGGTGGCGATCTGCGCGCCATCGTCGGCGGCGTCCTCGCCGAGCCGCCGCCCCTGGTCAAAGCCGTCACCTACCACCGCCTGACGTTCGAGCCTTCCGGCGACGGGTACGTTGCCCGCGTGGTGCTCGATGTCTAAGCCCCACGCGGTTCTGTCCCCCGAGCCCGTTGAAGACGAGCTCTGGGAACTCCCGATCGGCACGGTGGCCGGCATGCGTGTGCCGGCGCGGGTGTTCGCCGACGCTGAACTGCTGGCGGCCATTGAGCAGGATCGCTCGCTCGAGCAGCTCGCGAACGTGGCCACACTTCCCGGGATCGTCGACGCCGCACTGGCCATGCCGGACATCCACCAGGGCTACGGCTTCCCGGTCGGCGGCGTCGCCGCCACTGACGCCGTGGTGGGCGTGGTCTCCCCGGGCGGGGTCGGCTACGACATCAACTGCGGCGTGCGGCTGCTCGCGCTGCCGCTCTCCTACGACGAGCTCGGCAAGCGCCGGGAACGGCTCGTGCACGAGCTCTCGCGGCGGGTTCCGGTCGGGACCGGCGGCCGGGGGGCGCGCGAAGGCCTCCGCGGCGCCAACCTCGGCCGGGTGCTCTCGCGCGGCCCGCAAGCGCTGCTGGAAGATCTCGGAATCGGCTCCGAAGGCGAGCTGGCCTTCACGGAATCCGGCGGGTGCTTGGGCGGGGCCGACCCAGACGCGGTGTCTGCCCGCGCCCGCGAACGGGGCGCCGGCCAGATCGGCACGCTCGGCTCCGGCAACCACTTCATGGAGTTGCAGCGGGTCTCCGAGATCTACGAGGCAGCCGCAGCAGGCGCCTTCGGTCTGCGGCCCGGTCAGATCACGGTCTTGATCCATTCGGGCTCGCGCGGCCTGGGCCATCAGGTGTGCACCGACTTCGTCAAGCGCATGGACACCCGGCTCGGGCACCACGGAATCGAGCTGCCCGACCGCCAGCTGTCGTGCGCGCCGATCGGCTCGCCGGACGGACAGGCGTACTTGGGGGCGATGGCGAGCGCCGCGAACTTCGCCTGGGCGAACCGTGCGGCGCTGGCGCACCGCGTGCGCGAGGCAGTGCGATCCGTCCTCGGTGGCGGGGCGGCCGAGGGCACGCGGCAGGTCTACGACGTCGCGCACAACGTGGCCAAGCTCGAAGAACACGGTGGGCGGATGGTCTGCGTGCACCGCAAGGGCGCCACGCGCGCGTTCCCGCCCGGGCACCCGGAGATTCCGGTGGAGTACGCCGAGGTAGGCCAGCCAGTGTTCATCCCGGGCAGCATGGGCACCGCGTCCTACGTGCTGGCCGGACGCGCGCGCTCGCTGGACCGTTCGTTTGGAACTACGTGTCACGGCGCCGGCCGCCGGATGTCGCGCACCGCGGTCCGCAAGACGGTCGACGGGAGCGAGCTGCGCCGTCAGCTCGAGGCCCAGGGGATCGTCGTACGCGCACTCTCAGCGCGGGGATTGGCCGAGGAGGCACCGGCGGCCTACAAGGACGTCGACCGGGTGGTCGGGATCGTTGAGCGCGCCGGCCTGGCCGCGCGCGTGGTGCGCCTGCGTCCGATCGGCGTGGTCAAGGGGTAGCCGGGCGCCGCGCCGGGTAGTAGACCAATCGTGCCAACCCTTCTCTTCGCCGAGGTCCCTCAACCGAGCGTGCCCGCCACACCTGTCGTGCCGAGCGCACCGGTGACGCCGGCGGTTCCCGATCCGGGCACGCCCGCGGCCCCCGAGGAGCCCTCGACGGTCCCTAGCCCCGACGAACCTGCCGAACCGATCGCACCCGACCCCGGACCCGACGAGGCGCCGGAGCCCGAGCGCCCGCCACAGCCGACGCCCTATCCCGACCGCACCACGCCGGAGCCGGACCCGGGCGAGCACTGAGCAGCCCGCCGGAGCCGGACCCGGGCGAGCACTGAGCACGACGCCGGAGCCGGACCCGGGCGAGCACTGAGCAGCCCGCGGCGCAGCGCGCTCGCACGCGCCGGCCCCTGCCGCCACTGGTCCGCACCCCGTAGGCTTACCTGGTGGACACGTTCCTGGCCGTCGTGAGCAAGCGTGAGGTCCGCGAGTACGCCGGCCGCCCCATCCCAGCCGACGCCGAGCAGCGGATCCTCGAGGCGGGCCGGATCTCCGGCAGCTCCCAGAACCGTCAGCCTTGGCGGTTCCTCGTCGTGGAGAGTCCTTCGCTGCGCGCGCGGCTGGCTGACGCGGTGTACGTCCCGGCCAACGTGCGCGGCGGCGCGCTGGTGGTGGTGATCGCGGTGGGCGGCCGTGGACCTACCGCGTTCGACGCCGGGCGCGCCGCCCAGAACATGATGCTGACGGCGTGGAACGAACAGATTGGCTCCTGCCCCAATGGGATGCCGGATCCCGACGCGGTGGCGCGGCTGCTCGACCTCGAGGACGGTGAGCGGCCTGTCGTTGTGCTGACGTTCGGCTATCCGGCACGCACCCGCGACCCGCAGCGGCACGCGGCCCTCGAGTGGATCGAGCGGGCCAACCGCAAGCCGTTCGACGAAGTCGTGCAACAGCTTTAGGACACGACGGTGCGGTTCGTGCTGACCCGAGACGCCCACGACTTCGCGGCTCGTACTGAGCGGCTGCTCTCCGCGTGCCTCGAGTGCAACGTGCTCGCCACCGTCCTGATGAGCGTGATGGACGGAGCCCA
>JAFAZZ010000129.1 GCA_019239375.1 Solirubrobacterales bacterium
GCCCACGTCCCCGCGTCAACCGCCCACCGCTCGAACTTCGAAGGTGTCCTCCTCACCCCGGGCGATCCCGGGTATGACTCGGCCCGCTCCTTGTGGAACGGAATGATCGACCACCGGCCGGCGCTGATCGCTCGGTGCGCCTCGGTCGATGACGTGGTCAGGGCGGTCCGCACCGCCCGCGAATCCGACCTCGAGATCGGGGTGCGCTGCGGCGGCCACAACATCGCCGGCCTCGCGGTCCCGCACGGTGGGCTCATGATTGACCTCACCCGACTGGACCGGGTCTCGGTCGATCCGCTGACCCGGCGCGCCCGGGTGCAGGGCGGCGCCTTGCTGGGCGCGCTGGATCGGGCCACCCAGTCCTTCGGTCTGGCCACGACAGCCGGCAACGTCTCCCACACCGGCGTCGGCGGGCTGACTCTGGGCGGCGGGATGGGCTGGCTGGCTCGCCAGCACGGCCTCTCCTGCGACAACGTCGCCACCTACACCGTCATCACCGCCGAGGGCGAGGTCGTGCGCGCATCGGCGGACGAGCACCCCGACCTGTTCTGGGGGCTGCGCGGCGGTGGCGGCAACTTCGGGATTGTGGTCGAGTTCGAGTTCCGGCTGCACCCCATCGGCACCCGGACCCTCGCGGTGGACCTGACCTTCCCGCTCGCCCGTGCCGCCGCGGCAGTGCGCGGATGGCGCGAACTTGCCGCGCAAGCCCCACGCCAGGCCACGCTAACCGCCGCGATCGCCGGCGACACGGTCACCCTCGGATACGTCTGGATCGGCGACCCGGCGGCCGGCCGTGCCCTCCTGCCCGCCCTGCGCTCGATCGGCGCGGCAGAGCGCGAGCTCGTACGCGAGCTCTCCTACTTGACACTCCAGACCCGCGAGGACAGCCTCGAGGGCCACGCCTACCGGCGCTACTGGAAGGGTCACTACCTCCCCGAGCTGTCGGACGGCGCCATCGAGGCGCTGCTGGACCGCGACCCGGCGGACGACAGCCTGCCCGGCGTCAGCCTCCAGTCCTACGGCGGCGCGATCGCCGACGTCGACGACGACGCGACCGCGTTCAGCCATCGCCGAACGCGCTTTGAGTACGTCGCGGCGGTGAAGTGGACCGATCCCGACGAGGACACCCTGCGCATCGAGGCGGCGCGAGGTGCGGCCGCCAAACTGAACCGGTTCGCCAGCGGCGCCTACGTGAACGCGCTCAGCGACGAGGGCGCATCCGGCGTACGCCGCGCCTACTCCGAAGCCAAGCGCGCACGCCTGACCGCGTTGAAAGACACCTACGACCCAGACAACGTCTTTCACCTCAACCACAACATCGTCCCGAGCCGGCACCCGGAAAGCCGATCCGGCTGACCCTCACGAACGCAGCGATCGATACCTGTCCGGCGTTCGATCACCCCCACCGAGGCAATTCCTCCCGCCATCGGCAGTTCGTCCGTGAACCGGTCGTCGGCGGCGGTCCCGTTCCGGGCACGTCCGTGAGCAGGAGGACACGGGCTGACCTCGCAGCCCGGTCCGCTAATCAGTACTCGTCCCTAAACGCGAACTAGGAACCGCGAATGGTTCCGGCCAGCTTCGACTTCTGGCTCGCGAACTTGAACCGCGAGGCGAGCTCCGCGGGGGCTTCATACCGCTGCCGTCGAGCCTGGCTCGAGGAGAAGCTTCGCCGCGGCGAGGCGCCGACGCCGGGAGTGACTGGGGATCTTGGATGCAACCACCCGCGACGTAGGCGTCGGTTGCACCGGTATCGTGCTGTCGCCGGGAACCACGAGGGGCTGCTCGTTCCCTCTATCGGATGCAACACTGACGGTATGCCGACTGACATCTACTTCGCCGGTGAGAATGTCCGCGTCAAGGTTGACGAAGACCCCAGTCAAGTTGCTGAGGCTCTCATGTCCGCGGGCGGCCTCCCGTTTCGGCTAACGGGCCAAGGCCATCGCGGCGAGGTGTACATCAATCCCGCAATGGTCGCGTTTTGGTTGGCCTCGGAATCAAGTCCTGAGCCGGAGGCTCCGCAGGATTCGCCGCGGCCGCCGAGCGAGCGGCAGGCTGTCACCGACATTTGGGGGAAGCCGCTTGGCAAGAAGCGGCGCCGCTGATTAGACGTGCGTATGAGGCGATCGAGCGCCGGCAAGCGCCCGCTCGTCGACGAGGTCGACGTCGGTCGTCCCATTCGTCAACTTCGGGAGGTGTGGATGACCAGAGATAATCGGATCACGCGCGCTCGAAAGCTGTACCTCGGGTTCGCCGCGGGCGACCGGGACGTTGTTGAGGAGATCCTCGGAGAGGCGTTCGTGTTCTCCAGCCCGGTCGATGTCGGACTCGACCGCACAGGATATTTCGATCGGTGCTGGCCCGGATCGGGGCGAGGACAGCGATTCGATTTCGTGCGCCTCGTCGAGGCTGGCAACGAAGTGATCGTGACGTACGAGATGACGAGGCACGATGGCGGTCGAGGCCGAAATACGGAGATCTTGACCTTCGACGGCGACCAGATCATCGGCGCGGAGGTCTATTTCGGCTGGAGCCTGTAGCCGCCCCACCGCCGGAGCGGGTGTCCAGACGCTGATGCGCCCTAGCGGGTTCGCCGCGAGCCCGGGCTGAGCAGGCAAATCCTTGTTGCACTGCTGCGGACTCGGCCTACGAACCTCTACGAAAGCTCCACTCGCACGCTTTGCCCTCCAGCATGGCTGCCCAGTTGCCGACTCCCAGTATGTCGATAAAGGCAAACTCGTCGTGAGGCGGGGGCGCAAAGCCAGGGGTCTCATTCCGAGACAGCTCAGCTGCCGATGAACTTGAAGTCACGCGCCGTTCATGGCGCCCCTTTACGGAGGTTCACTCTTGTCTTCGGTTATCCGTTCACGTTTGCGCATCGCCGCGCGCCGGATCGCAATCCTGACCTGTTTTGGGGTCCTCGCGACCAGCGGCGTAGCGTTCGCGTCGTCTTCGTCCCAATCGTCGAACTCCGTTGCTCAGTCGGGCGACTCCAGTGCCGACGTCGCCGCTCCTGGTGACGCCAGCGGCAGCGGACCGTCGCTGAGCTTCAGTGATGGCACATCGACCTTCACGCTCTCCGCTGGCAGCTGGCGGGGCATCTCGCGGCCCGACCCGTACCGCTCGGGCTGAGCCGGCGCGTTCACCGGTCCGAGGAGCGATCTTGAGCCCGATCGAGCTGGTTGACGCTGAGTCGGCGACCGAGCGGCTGCTCGAGCGCAGCTGGGAGCGCCGCGACCGGCGCGCCTCCCAACGGGAGCTGATCGTCGACGCGACTGCGGGTGTCCTGTTCGTTGTCGTGGCCGTGGCGCTGCTGCTCGCGTGGGGGCTGGCTGGCCTGGATCTCTCGACGGCTGCCGTGCTGATCGGGGTGTACGCATTGGCCAGTCGCATCGAGTTCCCGGTGGGGGCCGGTTACGTCGTGCCCACCCAGCTCGTGCTCGTGCCGATGCTGCTGATCCTTCCACCGGCGGCGGTGCCGGGAGCCGTCGGGCTCGGCATGGTGATCGGCAACGCGGTCGACTGCGCATCCGGCCGCGTCGCTCCTCGACGCGTGTTGTCGGCCGTTCCCGACGCCTGGCACGCGGTCGGACCCGCGGTGGTCCTGCTCCTGGCAGGATCGCCGGTGATCGGGCTCGAACAAGTGCCGCTGCTGGCGGCCGCGTTCGCGGCCGGATGCGTCGTCGATCTCGCGAGCACGCTCGTACGGATGTGCCTGGCGGGTGGGGTCCCGGAGTTAAGCCTCCAGATGCGGGTGTTCGCCGTGGTCTGGGCGGTGGATGCCTGCCTGGCGCCGCTGGGCTTCCTGGCCGGCATCGCGACGCGTCAGCATGATTCCGCGATCCTGTTCGTGCTGCCGCTCGTGGTCTTGCTCCGCCTGCTCGCGCGCGACCGCAGCCAG
The DNA here is from genome assembly GCA_019239375.1 of Solirubrobacterales bacterium. Lineage (GTDB taxonomy): Bacteria > Actinomycetota > Thermoleophilia > Solirubrobacterales > Solirubrobacteraceae > Palsa-465. The sequence goes on from JAFAZZ010000129.1 coordinate 3,899, forward strand.
CGGATCGAAAAGGCGCACCGCCAGCTGAAGCTAGTTGAGCGGGAACGGGCCCGGCTGCAATCGGCCGTCCGCCGGCTCGGTGACGCGTTCGCGGCAAAGCTTGAGCTTGGAGCCCTGCTCGAGATCCTCCTCAACGGCTCGATCGAGGCCGTCGACGCTGCGGTCGGCCGACTCGAGCTGAGCGGTGGGCCGTCGCCGGTGCAGATGTCGGTCGGCGCAGTCGACCGACTCCCGGAGCTGGCTAGCAAAGCCAGCGGCGGCTGCTCGACGATGTCGCCGGTCCAAACCCGCGCAGGTGACAAATGGCAGCTGAACGCGCCGATGCGTATCTCGGCCCGACCAACAAAGATCACCGGCTCACTGTCGCTGGTCCGCAGCGGCCGCGCGTTCGACGCGGACGAGATTGCCCTGATCTTCGAACTGATCGCCAAGGCTGAGCTCGCCGCGGCCGAGATCATCGCTCATCACGCGATCCGCGAGCAGGCTATGACTGACGCGCTGACCGGCTTGGGCAATCGCCGCCGGCTGACCTCGGACCTGAAGGCGGAATTCGACGAGGCAAACCCGGAACCGTCTCTTCTCCTGCTGTTCGATCTCGACGGCTTCAAGGACTACAACGACGCATACGGACACCTGGCCGGCGACGAGCTGCTGGCGCGGCTGGGAGGCCGACTGCAGCGCGCTGTGGAGGAAGTCGGGTGCGGCTACCGGCTGGGCGGGGATGAGTTCTGTGCGCACCTGCGGCTGGACCGGATCGACCCTGATCCGCTGATCGCGCGGGCAGCCGCCGCGCTGGCGGAAGCCGGACCCGAGTACTCGATCCAGGCCTCGCTCGGGGTGGTTCTCCTGCCCCAGGAGGCGGACAACGCGCAGCGCGCGCTCCGGCTCGCCGACGAGCGGATGTACGCCAACAAGCGCAGCCGCTCGACCGCGGCCCGTTCCCAGGCCGCCGAGGTCCTGCTGCGGACGATCGAGGCAAGGCAGCCCGAGCTCGAGGAGCACTCGACTCGCGTGGCCACGCTGGCGACGAAGGTGGCGCTCCGCCTCGGGATGACGGGCGAGGAGCTAGACGAGGTTTCGTGCGCGGCCCGGCTGCATGACATCGGCAAGGTGGCTATCCCGGACGCGATTCTTAACAAGGCAGGCCGCCTCACCGGCGACGAGTGGGAGCTCGTCCGCAGCCATACGATCATCGGCGACCAGATCCTTCGAGGTGCTCCTGCGTTGCGGCCCGTGGCCGGCCTGGTCCGCGCCAGCCACGAGCGGTGGGACGGCGCGGGTTATCCGGATCGCCTAGGCGGCCAGGCCATCCCGCTGGGCGCGCGGATCGTCGGTGTCTGTGACGCCTACGAGGCGATGACGACCACGCGGTCGTATCGTGCGGCCACTTCCCATGAGACCGCGTGCGCGGAGTTGCTCCGCTGCGCCGGCGCACAGTTCGACCCGGACGTGGTCGGCGCCTTCCTAACGATCACGGAGGGGGACCGCTACGAGCCAGAGTCCGAGGCGTTCGAGGAAGTCGCGCTGGCGGCGTAGCGGAGGCTGCGGCGCCCCAGCGCGCGAACGAACCCGCCGGCCGCCAGGAGGAGTACGGCGCTCGCTGTCACTCTTGGCGTAATGGAAGCTGTATTTGATCGGCGGCTCCAGGCTGATCGACGCTCAGTTGTCGTTCACGCTCGATCTCGGTGTCGAGTTCGACGCCCAGCAATATGGCGGTATTGGTCAGCCAGACCCAAATCAGGAACGTGACGATGGCTCCCAGCGTGCCGTACGCCTTGTTGTACGAATTGAAGTTCGCAATGTAGACACCAAACAGGGATGAGGTGGTTGCCCACGCAATCACCGCGAGCATGGCCCCGGGAGTCAGCCAGCGCCAGCTCGGCGGTCGAACATTGGGAGCGATGTAGTAGAGCCCACTGATCATCAAGGTGACGACCACCACGATCGCCGGCCATTTAGCGATGCTCCAGATCTCAAGGGCGATGGAACCGACACCGAGCTGGCTGCCGACTGCCTTGGCGACGGGACCCGTCAAGACAAGACCGCTCAAGACGAACGTGGCAAGCACGAGGGCGATCAACGTCACAGCGAGGTTGAACGGCCATTGCCGATACCACGAACGCCCACGCCGAGCTTCCCACATGACATTCGTGGCCCAAGAGAACGTGCCCACGTAGCCGGACGCGGCCCATATGGTTACGACAAGGCCGACCCCGAGTAGAGCGCCGGCACCGCCTTTGTTGGTGATGACGTGACGCACCGGCCCAGAGATCGTCTGGACGGTCGACTGCGGGGCGATACTTCCAGCGATCTGCAACACCGCGTTGAAGGTCTGTGGGTACTCCCCAACCAACCCGAGCAGCGCGACGAACGCGATCATGCCCGGGAACAGCGACAGGACGCTGCGATACGTCAGGGCCGCGGCCAGATTCGTAACCCCATCGGCGCGATACTGATCGAACGTTCGCTTGGCAATCCGCTTCCACGCCCCGTCCGGAAGATCGCCAAACCGACGTGGCTTCCCTCGCCGAGGAAACCAAAGGACACGATGGTCCCGACGAGCCTGCGCGCCTTCCCCGGAGGCCTGAGGACTCTCCATACCGCCGTGCTACCCCGTTGGCTGGCTGCTCGATCAGCCCGAATTCCCAGGGCCACGATTCATCGCGGCGGCACAGATCGACTCGCGATTTTCAACCGGCGCAGGTGGCCCAGTATTCACCGGGCGCCCACGGGCGACGGTCCGCCGAGTGCCGTGGGTGAGCCTGATCCGTCGAGCTGCCCGAGCCGCTCAGTCGCCTCCTCAACGTGCGCGAAATACCGCTTGACCGCCGCCTGCACGGACGGCTCGGCAGCGTGATCGGGAAGCGCGCGCAGCAAGTTGAGCCGACTCCGGGCGACCCACCCGGACAGGTCGGGCTCGTTTAACCACCGCGCTTCCGTCCTCCACGTGAGGCTCATCATGCGCGGCCAGTCGTCGATACTGCTGGCGTACGGGTTGGGTGGGCAAAGGTGGTTCTTGTCCGTATCGTCGTCGCGGTGCGCCTCGACGAAAGCGATAAGAGCTGCGTTGAACGCCGGCGAGAGGTAACGCACCTGCTGGAGCACGATCCGACCGGGCTGGAAGATCGGTGTAGCCCGGGCATTGTTCAGTCCAAGAGCGGTGCAGTCAACGTGCAGGACGTCGGTGTCGGTTTGGATGCTCCCGCGTTCGAGCACGATCCGGTCAGCCTCGAGCCGCCGCACTCGGCCGAGCCTGACGACGTCGCCGATTTGGCGTAGAGCGTGCAGCTCGCGGGCGCTGAGCATAGTGCCGCGGTACATGGTTGCCGGCCGTGACGGGTCGACGCGCACAAGCCGCCCAGAGGCTTCGAGCCGCTCGAACAAGTCGTCGATGTTTGCCGCCTGGGCGCCGGCCTCGGCGTCGAGCGAGATCCCCTCCATGATCGCGCCGACCTGCTCCAGCGGCTGAAATTGCCCGCGATCATGAAACCAGGCGTCACGGGGTCTGATCCAGCGAATCCGATCTGGCTCGACGCCGTTATCCAGAAGCCAGAGGCACGCGTCCGCTGCCGTCTTGCCGGACCCGAGGATTGCATAGGAGCCGGCCGAATCAGCCGTCGACGGCAGGTGGTTGATAGGTATGACCCGGGCGCTCGGCGCCACATCGAACGGGGCGACGTGGGTCGCCGGTATCGACGCCTCCAGATACCGAGCGTCGACGACCTTGCGGCGCACCGCGACGTCATGAACCTCTCCAGTCGTCAAATCCGTGGCTTGTTCGCCGTTACTCCCGAGGCCTAGGTGCTCGTGACGGGTGAGCAGGCGGACCCGTCCGGTCTGCACGAGCCGTTCCGCCGCTCGGGCGAAGTACTCGCATACCTCGCCGCCAGTCGCCCGTTCGTAGTACCCGGCGTTCTCTCCGACCTCGTCGATCCGGTCCTCGCCGAGCGCCAGCGAGTTCACGCCGTAGTACGCGGAGGGGGTGTGCAGTCGAACGAACGGATATGCATGCAGCCAATGACCTCCCGCAGCTTCTCCGCGGTCGATCACGGTGACCTCGACGTCCGCCTCGGCAACCAGCGCATCGGCGAAGGCCAGGCCGGTCAAGCCAGCTCCCACAACCAAATAATCCGTGTTGAGGAGCATCTCAGCCCGCCGTGACGGTGACCGCCATTCGCTGGACGGCGTTGTTCGCATAGCCACCGAGGTTCCATTGCGGTTCAAGAGGCTGGACGTTGCCCGCGCTGTCCCATGCGCGGCAGGCAAGCTGATAGTCGCCGGCCTCGGTGGCCAGCCATACGTAGGACCAGCCGCGCCAAGCGTGTCGCCCGACCGCATCGCCAAGCTCGGCGTCATCCCATCTCTCCCCGCCGGTTACGCTCACCTGGACGCGAGTGACCTCGCCCCAGCCCGTCCAGGCACGCCCCTCCAACCGATGCGTTCCCGACGCGACGAACCGCCGACGGGTCATGAAATCAGGGATGCCGGGCGGCACCATCAGAGCGCGCGGCAGGATCCGCGTGACCGGCTCGCCTGGCTCATCCGGGCTATCGCGGATGCGATAGCCCTGCGTCTGCTGGTAGCCGTCGAACGGAGCGTCAAGGACGGTGACCTGCCGCAGCCACTTCACGTGCGTCATCCCGTACCAGCCGGGAACGACGAGGCGCAGCGGAAAGCCGTGCTGAGGTGCGAGCGCGACGTCTCCAATCCCCCAAGCGAGAATCGCGTCAGCCTCGAGCGCTTCTGAAATCGGCAGGCTCCTCGCATACGCCTGCCTGATCCCTCCCTCGATCCCGCAGTCAAGGGCGGTGAACAAGACCTCGGTTCCCTCCTCGCTGACTCCAGCCTCGCGCAACAGCCCGGCAAGCGGGGTACCCGTCCAGGCCGCGGTCCCGATCGCTTCACCGAGCCACGGTTGCGAGACTGGCCGAGGCGTCATGCGCGCGCGATCATTGCCGGCGCATTCCATCGTTACCGGCACCGTGACCGTCTCGCGCTGCTTAAGCTCGCCCAACGAAAACACCGCCGGCTGCGCGACGCGGCCAGTCAGCTCAAGCCGCCATGCGTCGACGTCGACCATGGGAATGTCGTAGTGGCAGAGGAGGTAGTGCAACCCGGGCGGTGTCAGCGGCCAGCGCAGCGCCTCCAGCGGCATCCCGGAGTTGCGAAGGGCGAGCTGCAACTCGTTCGTCGAAATTCCCTCAGACGCGCTGATAGTGCCCACCACCCGCGATTATCACCGGCAAACACAGGCAGGACAACCAAGCCGACCCACAGCTGCCGCAGTCCCAGCAGACCCCGTCACTCGGCTTCGGCGCGCTGATCCTCGGCGTAGATGGTCACGATGCTGTCGATGAGCAGATGGTTCGGGACGCGTATCGACCTGCCCGCGCCCGCGTCGAGCATGGTGCTGGTGCTGTGGATCCGGGTGATACGGCCGCGGACGTCTCCGAATGAGATCTCCTGCCCCACGTGGTAGTCGTAACGCAGGTAGCGCCCGGCGCTCAGCGCTCGAGCCACCTCGCGAGAGCCGAGCCCGAAGGCCAGCGTGAAGGTCCCCGATACAGCTGCCACGAGGACGCCGATCATGACGAGCAGCAGCGTGGTGGAGATCCCGATCTCGGCGGCAGCGATGATGCCGAAGACCGCCAGCACGGCGATCTGCACGATCTGCCCGAGCGGCACGGGGAAATCCAACTGGTATGTCAGGCGATCGGTCCGCTGGCGCGCGGCACCGGCTACGACAGCGCCGGCCAGGACCAGGGCGGCCGCGACGAAAAGCCTCGGCAGCTCGAGGATCGCCTGGTTGAGGGAGACCGACAGGAACTGGAGCCCGAGCAGCGAGAGCGCCGCGAATATGACCACGATGGTCAGGAAGATCTGGATCGCGCGCGCGATCAGGCCCGCCAGGGAGCCGCCGAGCCCCGACGCCTGCAGGACGCTCGTCGCGCCACCCCGCTCGGCCAGGCGATCAACGCCGATCGCCCGCATGCTTCGCAGCAGCAAACGGGTCAACAGCCGCGTCAGGAGCAGACCAATGAGCAGCAGCACGAGAGCGCCGCCAAGGCGGGGTAGGAAGGCCCCGAGGTCTTGGCCGGCCTGTCCGAGCACCGACGTGGCCAGCGGGGTCATGACCGACCCACCGGCGGCTTGAACAGGAGACTCAATCCCTCCGCGACGGCGGCTGCGACAGCGCCCACCAAGACGAGCGGATCGCGGATCGCCCGTTGCCAGCGTACGCCGCGGATCACCCGGGGGACGAGCCCGGGGGAGACGGCCGGTGAGCTCGCGCGGAGCAGCTCGAGGTGCTCGGTCAGGCGGCGTTCAGCGGGGCTGAGGTCCTCAGCGGGGGAATCGCCTGCGTTCATGCTGGTAGCTCCCAGTCGTAGGTGTTGTTACGCAGCAGCTCGATGAGCTCGGCGCGCGCTCGGTGGAGCCTGCCCTTGACGCTTCCCAGCGGCATTTCGAGCACGTCGGCGATCTCGTCGTAGCTGAGGCCCTCGAGGTCACGCAGAACGAGGAGGCTCCGGTATTCAGGCCGGAGGGCTCCGAGCTTTAGCTCCAGGCGTTGCTGGCGCTCACGGCGCTCGAGCTCCATCGCGGGCTGGCGAACGGGGTCGCGGTCAGGCGGGTCCGGCAACTCGCTCGGTGTCCCGCTGGGTCGCCGGCGCGCCGACGCGAGCGAGTTCAGCGCCGTGTTCTGGGTGATTTGCAGCAGCCAGGTGCGGAAGGTGGCGCTGCCGCGGTACTGGGCCAGCCGGTGAAAGGCGCGTAGGAACGCGTCCTGGCTGACATCCTCGGCGTCGTCAGGTCCGACGATCCGCGCCGCCACCCTGAACACAATGCCACGGTGGCGCTCCACGAGCTGCTCGAAGGCGGTCAGCTCACCCTGCAGGGTGCGCTCGATCAGGATCTCATCGGGCTCCATGCGTGCCGGCTGGACCAGCATCTCAGGTCCTGGGACTCACTGCGGGGTCGATTGGTTACGAGCTGTCGCTGGAGCCGGTAGGCGTGTAACCGGATTGGGATGCCTGCGGTCTCATAGACAACGCCCGTCGAGCGGCTGGCCAGAGAGAAGGGCAGGCGCGGCGGCCGACTCGGAGTGTGCGCAGCGTGTGCGTGCCGGCGGACGTCCGACCACCCATTCCTAAGCGGAGGAGGAGCAGCCATGCCTAATGCGGCTGTGCATATCGCCCAGAGCCTTCAGAGGGGGCTTGATGCCGTCATCGGGTTCATCCCGAATCTGGTGGGATGCCTCATCATCCTGTTCGTCGGCTACCTGATTGCCCGCCTGGTCAAGGCCGCGGTGGCCAAGCTGCTCGAGGCGATCGGACTTGATCGGGCGCTCAGCGGCAGCCAGGCCGGCACCTACGTCGAGCGCATGAGTCCCGGCGCTCGGCCCTCGCGGCTGGTCGGGTTGGTGGCCTTCTGGTTCATCTTCATCTATGCCATCGCGGCGGCGGTCGGCGCGCTCAAGATTCCGGCACTGACGAACTTCATGGCCAACGTGCAGAACTACCTGCCCAACGTCGTTGCGGCCGTGCTGATCCTCGTCGTCGGCGTGGCGCTGGCCGGGGCGGCGGGCAGCCTCGTCGACCGGCTCATGGGCGATACGCCCGGGGGCCGGATGGCCCGAGCCGTGAGCCCGACGCTGATCCTGGCCATCGTCGTGTTCATGGTCCTGAACCAGCTGAAGATCGCTCCGGAGATCGTGACCACGACCTACATCGCGCTCATCGGGATGCTCGCCGTCGCCGGAGCCCTCGCCTTTGGCCTGGGCGGCCGTGAGCTAGCGGCCGACATGATGCGTGACGCCTACGACTCTTCGGGCAACAACCGGCCGCGCGCTCGGCCGACCCGGCGCCCGGATGCCGAAAGGCTAGAGCGTTAGGGCACCGCGTCCTGACTGGCAGGGGCACGACCTTCCCCGCCGGGTCCCGCGCCCGGCGGGGAGGTCCGGGCCCAAGCGGCCGCAGTGAGCGACATCCACGACCCCAGCCCGCGCATGAGGACGAGGTGCGAGCCCACCGATTTCGCTGTGTGCATAACGCCTGGTTCGGACACTCTGATCGGGGTGAGTGGCGAGTTCGATCTGGCCACCGTGCCGCTGTTCGAGGCCGCCCTCCAGAAACTGGAGCTCCTGTCCGTCCGGTGCGTGGTGCTCGATCTCGCGCGATTGACGTTCATGGATGCAGCTGGGCTCCACACGGTGCTCGATCTACATGCGGCGTGCCTGAGGCTCTCCAAGGCGCTGACGATCGTACCCGGGCCGCGAAACGTCCAACGGGTATTCGAGCTCACCGGGTTCGATCGGCTCCTGCCCTTCAGCCGCAGCTGACGGGCGAGTCGCAGCTACGAGGCCCCGGCCCGGGGTCGAGGCTGCAAGGGCTCAGCCGGCCGCCGTGAGTTCAGCTATGTGGCGCGCTCGGGCCGCGTCGTCGAGAAACGACGCTTCGAAGCTGTTGCGGGCGAGGTGAACGAGCGCGCTGTCGTCGAGCCGGAGGGCCTCTGCGACCCCGGCGAGGTTATCCCCAACGTAGCCGCCGAAGTAGGCCGGATCGTCGGAGTTGACGGTGGCGCACAGTCCGTGGTCGAGCATCTTTGCCAGCGGGTGCTCCTCGAGCGAGCCAACGACCCGCAGCTTGACGTTTGAGAACGGGCACACGGTCAGCGGGATCCGATCGGTCCCGAGGCGCTGAACGAGTGAACGATCCTCCAGGCAGCGCACGCCGTGGTCGATCCTCTCAGCGCCAAGCACATCGAGCGCTTGCCAGATGTACTCGGGCGGGCCCTCCTCGCCGGCGTGCGCAACGGCACGGAAGCCAGCATTGATGGCCCGGTCGAAGACGTCCCGGAATTTCTCCGGGGGATGACCTACCTCTGCGGAATCGAGCCCGACGCCGAAGATCGCGTCGCGGTGCGCGAGCGCTTGCTCCAGCGTCGCCATCGCGTCGTCGACTGGCCGATCACGCAGGAAGCACATGATCAGGTACGACGTCATCCCTCGCTGTCGCGCCTCGGTCAAGGCCCGACCGATTCCGCGCACGACGGTTTCCAGCTGGACGCCGCGAGCGGCATGTGTCTGCGGGTCGAAGAAGATCTCGACGTGACGAACGCCCTGGTCGCGGGCACGGGCCAGGTAGGCCGCGGTGAGCTCGTAGAAATCCCGTTCGTGGATGAGGACCGAGCATGCCCGGTAGTAGACATCCAGGAACGACTGCAGGTTGCTGAATCTGTAGGCCCGCCTGACCGCTTCCGCGTCCGGGTATGGGAGCCTGACGCCGTTGCGCCGAGCCAGCTTGAACATCAGTTCCGGCTCGAGCGTTCCCTCGATATGCAGGTGCAACTCGGCCTTGGGCAATGTGAGCGGATCAATCATGAGGCCCGTCCTCTTGGCTGAAACGCGGCAAGCTCGTCACAGCGCCGAAGGACGGCGGTCGCGTGGGTTATGGAGTCGCTCATCAGGTAATCGAACCCGGTTTGGTTGCGCAGCGAAAGGATGCCAAGATGAGCGTGATGGATGGGGCAATGAGGGTCACGAAGAGCCCGGTCGCCTAGCGCCGTGGAGGTGCTCCAGACCGACAGCTGGCGGGAGGCGCTCGAGCTCAAAGCCGCGCATTCGGACGCGGTTCCGATTGCCGGCGGCACGGACCTGATGGTCGCGCTCAACTTCGACCGGGTCCGCCCGCGGGTGATCCTCGACCTCACTCGGATTCCCGAGCTGACCGACTGGGGCCCCCAGAACGGTCGGCTGCGCGTCGGGGCCGGCGTCACGTATGCGCGGCTGATCGCCGAGCTTGGCGACCGCCTGCCCGGGCTGGCGATTGCGTCGCGCACGGTGGGATCGCCCCAGATCCGCAACCGCGGGACGGTCGGCGGCAACCTCGGTACCTCGTCTCCCGCCGGCGACGCGCTACCGCCGCTGTTCGCGTCCGATGCCGAAGTCGAGCTCGCCTCGACGGCCGGGACCCGGCGGATTGCGGTGGGCGAGTTCGTGACCGGACCGAAGCGCAACTGCCTCGCGGACGACGAGCTGATCGCGGCTTTCCACATCGCACCGGCCGACGGCCCGCAGCAGTTCGCCAAAGTCGGCACCCGCAACGCGATGGTGATTGCGGTCTGCTCGCTCGCCCTCTCGATCTGGCCGGAGCGGCGGGGTGTGGCTGCGTGCATTGGCTCCGCCGGGCCGACGCCTATCCGGTGCAGTGAGGCGGAGCAATTCATCGCGGGCGTGCTCGACGAGCAGGAGTTGTGGTGCAAGCGCGCGCCGATTCCGGATGCAGCCCTGGCGCGGTTCGGCGTGCTCGTCGAGGGCGCGGCGCGGCCGATCGACGACGCCCGCGGGACCGCCCGCTACCGCCACCACGCGCTCGGCGTACTCTCACGCCGGACGCTCACGTGGGCCTGGGAGGCGTACCGGTGCGCCTGACGATGACCGTCAACGGCGAGCGCCTGCAGGTGAACGGCGTGTGGGAGGGTGAGAGCCTGCTCTACACGCTGCGGGAGCATTTGGATCTCCCCGGATCGAAGAACGCATGCGAGCAGGGTGAGTGCGGATCGTGTTCGGTCTACCTCGACGGCGAGGTCGTGTGCTCGTGCCTCGTGCTCGCCGCGCAGGCGCAGGGGCGCGATGTCGTGACGGTTGAGGGGATCGGCAACGGCGACGATGATGGCCTGCACGAAGTGCAACGGGCGTTCGTCGAAACGGGTGGTGTGCAATGCGGCTTCTGCACGCCCGGACTGATCGTCGCGACCCACGACCTGCTACGACGGATCCCGCGCCCGAGCGACCTCGAGATCCGCGAGGCGCTGGCGGGCAACCTGTGCAGGTGCACGGGCTACGAGAAGATCCTCGACGCTGTCCGGCTCGCCGGCGAACGCCTCGCCGAGGCGTCGCAGTGACGAGACGCACCGTCATCGAGGGTTGCGCGATTGCAACCGTGGACCCGGACGGGACCGAGTATCGCGACGGGCACCTCATGATCGAGGCTGACCGGATCGTCGCGATCGGAGAGGGCCCTGCGCCGAAGGGGCCCGCGGCTTACCGGATCGACGCCCGTGGCCACCTAGCGACGCCCGGCCTCGTCAACTGCCACCACCACCTCTACCAGTGGGCCACCCGCGGACTCGCTCAGCAGGCCACACTGTTCGAGTGGTTGGTCGAGCTGTACCCCGTGTGGGCGCTGATCGACGAGGAAACGTGCTGGGCCGCGTCCCGCGCCGGGCTGTCGGCGCTCGCGCGCTCCGGGTGCTCGGCGTCGACCGACCACCACTACGTCTTCCCGCGTGACGCAGGCGACCTCCTCGAGGTCGAGATCGGCGCTGCCGCCTCCGTCGGGCTGCGCTTCCACCCCTGCCGAGGCTCGATGGATCTCGGGCGCGCGGAGGGCGGCCTCCCGCCCGACGAGGTGGTGGAGAACCGCGACGCGATCCTGGCTGCGAGCGAGGCCGCGATCAGCCGTTTCCACGACCCGGCGCCGGGCGCGATGGTTCGGATCGCGCTGGCGCCGTGCTCGCCGTTCTCGGTGACACGCGCCCTGATGACCGATGCCGCGGAGCTCGCGCGCCGACGCGGCGTGCGCCTGCATACGCATCTGGCCGAGACGCTCGACGAGGAGCGCTTCTGCCAGGAACGATTCGATATGCGCCCCGTCGACTACCTCGACGAGCTCGGCTGGCTGGGCGATGACGTCTGGCTCGCGCATTGCGTGCACCTATCCGACGCCGAGATCGGCCGCTTCGGCGTCACTCGCACCGGGGTCGCCCACTGTCCGAACTCGAACGCGCGGCTCGGCTCGGGGATCGCACCCGTCGCCCGGCTCGTCGGCGCCGGCGTCCACGTCGGCCTCGGTGTCGACGGTGCAGCCTCTAACGAGGACGGCGGCCTCGCGTCTGAGATGCGCGCCGCACTACAGTTCGCGCGGCTGGCCGGCGGTCCGCAGGCGCTGACGGCGCGCGAGGCGCTCGTCCGGGCCACGATCGACGGGGCGCGGTGCCTCGGTCGCGACGACGAGCTCGGCTCGCTCGAGGCCGGCAAACTCGCCGACATCGCGCTCTGGCGCCTCGACGGGCTCGACGGCGCGGGCATCGAGGATCCGGTCGCAGCGCTCGTCCTCGGCTCGACGCAAGCCGTGGAGGTGCTGCTGGTTGGCGGACGTCCGATCGTCCAGGGAGGCGAGCTGCGCACCGCTGACGAGACACAGGTGGCTGCAGAGATCGCGCGGACGAGCCGCCGGCTCGCCGCCAAGGCGGAGGCTCGGACATGAGCATCGTTCCCGCCGCTCCGACGCGCGAGCGGAGCGCTCCGGACATCCAGCGGCCGGGCGTGATCGGGACGACGACGGTGCGTGCGGACGCCATCCCGAAGGTCAAGGGCGAGTTTGAGTACTCCTCCGATATGCGGATGGACGGGATGCTGTGGGGCGCGACCCTACGCAGCAGGCACCCCCGGGCGGACATCTGGTCACTCGACATCGCGCACGCGCTTGCGATCCCTGGCGTGCGCGCGGTTCTCACCCACGACGACGTTCCCGGTCGCAAGCTGTACGGGATGGAGCGCGTCGACCAGCCGGTGCTCGCCTGGCAGCACGTTCGCTACCAGGGCGAGCCGATCGCGATCGTCGCCACCGACCACCCAGAGACGGCCCGCCGCGCGATCGACGCAATCGAAGTCGAGTACGAGGTACTAGAGCCGCTGACCGACCCGGAACGGGCGATGACCGCCGATGCACCTCAGCTCCACCTCTCGGGGAATGTCCTGCGTCACGTGCGGATCAACCACGGCGACCCCGACGCGGACGCCGACGTGGTGGTCACCGGTGAGTACACAGTCGGCATGCAGGACCAGGCCTTCCTCGGCCCCGAGTCAGGACTCGCCGTCCCCGACGGCGAGGGCGGAGTTGATCTCTACATCGCCACGCAGTGGCTGCACGTCGACCGCGACCAAGTCGCCCTGAGCCTGGACCTCCCGCCCGAGAAGGTGCGCCTGATGATGAGCGGTGTCGGCGGGGCGTTCGGGGGCCGCGAGGACCTGTCGATGCAGATCCATGCCTGCATGCTCGCGCTGCACACCGGGCGCCCGGTCCGGATGGTTTACAACCGCGAGGAGTCGTTCTTCGGCCACGTCCACCGCCATCCCTGCCGGATGCGCTACGAGCACGGAGCCACCACCGACGGGCGCCTCGCGTACGTGCGCGCGCGGATCGTTCTCGACGGCGGCGCGTATGCCTCGAGCTCGACGGCCGTGTGCTCGAACGCGGCGAGCTTCGCGGCCGGGCCGTACGACGTGCCCAACGCGCGGATCGACTCTTACGTGACATACACGAACAACCCGCCCTGCGGCGCGATGCGCGGGTTCGGCGCCGTCCAGGTCGCGGTCGCCTACGAGGCGCAGATGGACAAGCTCGCGGCCGCTCTGGGCATCGACCCGGTGGAGCTCAGGATCGCCAACGTGATGCGGCCCGGCTCGCGACTGCCGACCGGTCAGTTAGTCCGGGAGCCGGCGCCGGTCGCCGAGCTGCTCGACCGTGTGCGCGCGATGCCGCTGCCGCCGGTAATGCCCGACGGTCGCCATGATCCGCGCGAGCTCCCCGGCGGCGTCTCGAACACCACCCACGGCGAGGGCGTCCGCCGCGGCGTCGGCTACGCGGTCGGCTTCAAGAACGTCGGCTTCTCCGAGGGATTCGACGACTACTCCACCGCCCGCGTGCGCCTCTCGATCGACTGCGGAGAGCCGCTGGTGGAGGTTCACACGGCAGCGGTAGAGGTCGGCCAGGGCATCGTCACCGTGCAGGCGCAGATCGCGCGGAGCGAGCTGGGCGTGGAGCGCGTGGCGGTGCTCAAGGCGGATACCCGCGTGGGTTCGGCCGGGTCGAGCTCGGCCTCGCGCCAGACATACGTAACCGGCGGCGCGGTCAAGGCGGCGTGCGAGGCGATCCGTGAGCGGCTGGGTACCGATCCGCGGACGATGACGGCCGACGAACTCGCCGAGCTGCTCGGCAACGACGCGATCGAGGAGACGGTCGAGTGGCGGCATCGCCAGACCTATCCGCTCGACGAGAACGGCCAGGGCGACGCTCACGT
>JAFAZZ010000193.1 GCA_019239375.1 Solirubrobacterales bacterium
TGACCCGCACGCCCGGCTGCTCGAGACCGACCGAATGCAGTTCAAGGCGGTGGATGCGTTCTACTCGGCCGAGCGCCGGCTGGAGGAGCTGGAGCGCAGCGGCGTCGATGCCGAGGTCGTCTCGCCGATGCCGCCCCTGCTCGACTACGCGCTGCCGGACGCTGAGGGGCTCGATCTCTCGCGCCGAGTGAATGAGTTCGTCGCTTCGCTGTGCGAGGCCGACCCCCGCCGGTTACACGGGATGGCGATGGTCCCAATGCAGGCACCCGACCTGGCCACCGCCGAGCTCGCGCGCGTACGCGACATGGGGCTGGTGGCGATCGAGATCGCCTCCAACGTTCTCGGGCGCGCCCTGCATGGATCCGAGTTCGAAGAGTTCTGGAACGAGGCGGAGCGGCTCGAGATGCCGATCTTCATCCACGCGATGCCGGCCGAGTTCGGCGCCCGGCTGCCGGCCGGCCTGATCCCGATCGCGGCCTTTGCCGTGGGCGCCGACGCCCTGCTGGCTTGCGCGGGAATCATCACCAGCGGGCTGGCCGAGCGCCACCCGCGCCTGCGTCTGGCCTTCAGCCACGGCGCTGGCGGATTTCCGATGATGCTGCCGCGGGCGCAGTACTTCTGGGGCCGGACCTGGAACGAGGAGCCGCCGTCTTCGCAGCCCGAGGGCGTGTCTCCCGCCGAGCTGACGCGGCGCTTCTATTACGACGGGCTGGTATTCGACCACCGGGCGCTGCGGTTCCTGATCGAGCTAGTCGGCCACCGCCGGGTGCTGGTCGGCTCCGACTTCCCGGCCATGCCGCGGGAGGATCCCTGCGGGCGCACCCTGCGCTCGCTCGACCTGCCGGCGGACGTGCTCGAGGACATCACCTGGCACAACACGTACCGCTTCCTCGGCATCGAGGCCCCACAGCTCGTGGGCGCGGGGTTGTCTACTTCGACGCAAGGAGGGACACAGTGAGGACACGCGCGGCAATCGTTCGAGGCCCGGGTCAGCCCTGGGAGGTGACCGAGCTCGAGCTCGACGACCCCAAGGAGCACGAGGTTCTCGTCCGCGTGATGGCCTGCGGGCTTTGCCACTCCGACGAGCACGTGCGCGAGGGTGGTCCCTACCGGTATCCGATGGTTGGAGGCCACGAAGGTTCAGGCGTGGTCGAGAAGGTGGGACCGTCCGTCTCGCGCGTACGCGAGGGTGACCACATCGCCACCTCCTGGATCCCCGTGTGCGGTCACTGCCGCTATTGCTCGACCGGCCACCAGAACATGTGCGACGACGGCAAGAACGCCGCCACCGGGATGTTCCCCGACGGCACGTTCCGCTTTCACCACAACGGCGAGGACATCGGCGGCATGTGCGTGCTTGGCACGTTCTCGCAGTGGCTCGTGATTCCCGAGAACTCGTGCGTGCCGATTGACGAGGATCTCCCGTTCGAAGTGGCTGCGCTCGTCGCCTGCGGGGTGACGACGGGGTGGGGCTCGTCGGTGTACGCCGCCGGCACCCGTCCGGGGGAGACCGTCGTCATCTTCGGCACCGGCGGGGTGGGGATGAACGCGGTGCAGGGTGCGGCCTACGCCGGCGCCAAGCACGTCGTCGCGGTCGACCCGAGCCCGTTCAAGCAGGAGATGGCGGGTAAGTTCGGCGCCACGTTCACCACCGGCGACGCGCAGGAAGCGCTCGATTTCGTCCGCGAGCAGACCCGCGGGCAGATGGCCGACCATGCCGTCATCACCGTCGGCGTGATGCATGCCGAAGTGCTCCGCAAGGCGATCGACATGATCGGCAAGGGCGGCAACGTCGTGGTCACCGCGGTCGGCGGCGAGGGCGACACCATCGCCGTGCACGGTTCGCCGGTGACCGGATGGCACAAGAACATTCAAGGTTCGCTGTTCGGCGGGGCCAACCCGCTGTACGACATGCCGCGCCTGCTCGGTCTCTACAAGAACGGCGACCTCAAGCTCGACGAGCTGATCACCCGCCGCTACACGCTCGACGAGATCAACCAGGGCTACGAGGACATGCTGGCCGGCCGCAACATCCGCGGCATCCTGATCCACGACCACTAGCCCACACCTGCGCAACAGCCATCGACCCAGCCCACACCTGCGTACCTGCCATCGACTAGCCCACACCTGCGCACCTGCCATCGACCTAGCCCACCCCTGCGTACCTGCCATCGACCTAGCCCAGACCTGCATACCTGCCACCGACCTAGCCCCCGCCTGCGCACCTGCCATCGACAGATCGACAGATCACCATATGCACAACGCGCCAAAGTTCCCCGCACTCGCCTCCCTTGCGCACATAAGCATCGACCCGATGCTTATGTCGCCAAAGTCGGGTAGCGCGCGGAGGAGTTTGGCGCGTTTTACACGGCGCCGGCCACCAACCGAGGAGGACTGACCCATGCCCAGCGCGATCCTTGATCCCACCGGCCTGAGCGCCCGAGAGACGAGCCCGGCGTTCACGCTCGCGCCGCGGCCCGGCGGCCTGAGGCGCGCACGCATCGGCCTGCTCGAAAACGGCAAGCAGAACGCGCGCCGGTTCCTGGAGGACGTGGCCGATGTGCTGCGCGAGCGCCACGGCGCCGGCGAGGTGACGCTGCGGCGCAAGGAGCTTTTCTCCGCGCCGGCGCCGGCGGAACTGATCGACGAACTGAGCGCGGAGTCGGATGTGGTGGTGATCGGGATTGGCGATTGAGGCTCGTGCAGCGCGTCGGCGGTCGCCGACGGAATCCTCTTCGAAAGACACGGCAGGCCGGCGGCGGTGATCTGCTCCGACGCATTCAGAGCCACCGGCGATGCGATGGCGGACGTGCAGGGAGCGCCCGATTACCGCTACCTGACCACGCCGCACCCGGTGGCGGGGCTATCGCCGGATCAGGTGCGTGAGCGTGCCGAGGGAGTCGCCGATCAGGTGGCGAGGCTGCTGGCGCAGTGACCAGCGAGCCTGATCGGAATCCCGCGCCGCCGGGCCCCGGCCGCGATCGCGACGCCGCCCGGCCGGGCCCCGGCCCCGATCGCGACGCCGCCCCGCCGGGCCCCGATCGCGCTGCCGCGCCGCCGGACCCCAGCCCCGATCGCGAGGCGGCCCGGCGGGCCGTCGACCGCGACCCCGATCGCGAGGCGGCCCGGCGGGCCCCCGACCCCGACCCCGATCTCGCCCGCGACGCCATCGAGTACTGCTACGAGAAGGGCTGGACCGACGGGCTGCCCGTCGTCCCGGCGTCGGCCGAGCTCGTGGATCAATTCCTCGCCCACACCGCGCGCGACCCGAACGAGGTGCTGTGGCGGATGGATCACCTGGGGCGCGAATGCACGGTGCACACCGCCGCGATCAACGCCGCCATGGCGGGCTGCCTGCCCGAGTACTTCCCGATCGTGCTCGCCGCATGGGATGCCGTCATGCGCGACCGGGCGGCCAAGGGCGGCGGCTGGCAGAGCACCAGCGGCCCCGCGCCGCTGATCGTGATCAACGGCCCGATCCGCGCCGAGCTTGGGATCAACTGCACGGGCGGGATCTTCGCCGCCGGTTTTCGTCCCAATGCGACGATCCCGCGCGCCCTCGGGCTGATGCTGCGCAACGCGTTCGGTGTCGTCCCCCACGTGTTCGACCAGACCACGCAAGGCATTCCGGGCCGGTGGGCGATCTGCTTCGGCGAAAACGAGGAGGAGAGTCCGTGGGAGCCGCTGGCCGTCGGGACCGGGCTCGAGGACGGCGTCAACGCCGTGTCGTGCACGCTCACCCGCACCTACGAGTTCGTCGACAACCGCCACACCCAGGATCCCGAGCAGCTCCTCGACGACTTTGCCGACACCCTCGGACGGACCGGGTCCTTGATTTTCCGAGGGCAGTCGGCCGGAGTGGTGTTCTGCCCCGAGCACGCCCAGATGCTCGCCGACGCGGGCATGTCCAAAGGCGACGTCAAGGACTGGTTCATCGAGCACGTAGGGCAGACCGAGGCCGCTCTGCGGCGCGCGGGCAAGGACGGCGTGTCGGCGAGCGGCCCAGGGGCGCGCTCCGCTTCGGAGTCCGAACGCGCCCCCGCGGACACGTTCACGCCGTACTTCTCCGGGCGCAAGGATGTCCCGATCATCGTGGCCGGCGCGCGTAACGCGGCGATCTCGATGGTCTTCCGCGTGTTCGGCGAGTGGTCGAACAGTTCAGTGCCGATCGAGTACGCGCGGGCGCCGGCGGCGGCCGTGAAGGGAGGTTGAAAGATGTTCAGCGCGCAGGGGTTGAGGGACATGCAGGCCACGCTGGCCGCCGACGGGTACGCGCTCGACGCTCGCGAGGAGGGTGAGCGCGTGGTCGTGACGATCGACGCCACGCCCGATGCGTGCGAGGACTGCCTCGCTCCGCCGGACGTGATGCGCGCGATCCTGGGTAAGACCCTGGCCGTCCCCGCCGAGGCGATCGACCTGCACTACCCCGAATGAGGGTCGACGTCGACGCCCCGCTCGACGCGGAGTGGATGCGCGGCCGCACCGCGCTCGTCACCGGCGGCGGCGGTCGCGAGGGTGGTCCCGGCACGATCGGATGGGCGATCTCTCGGCTCCTCGCCCGGCATGGCGCCGCGGTGGCGGTGCTCGACCGCGATCCGGCCGCTGCGGAGCGGACCGTCGCGCAGGTCAGGCGCGGGGGCGGCGCGGCCGTCCCCGTGGTCGCCGATCTCACCGACGATGCAGAATGCCACAGCGCCGTCCAGGAGGCATGTGATGCGCTCGGCGGGCTGGACACGCTGGTCAATAACGTCGCCGCCTGGAACGCGGCCGAGCTGTTCGACGTCGATCCCACGCAGTTCGACGAGCTGCTCACCCTCAACCTCAAGACGGCCTGGCAGATGACCCGCCACGCCATCGCGGTCATGCCGGCCGGCGGGGCAGTCGTCAACATCACCTCGGTCGCCGCGCGTCGCGCCGGCACCGTCTACGGGCTGGCCAAGTCGGGGCTCGAGTCGCTCACCGGCGGGGCCGCATACCTGCTCGGGGAGCGCGGGATCAGGATCAATGCCGTCGAGCTCGGCGCGCTGTGGACTGCCGCGGTGGCCGACAACCTCCCGACGGAGGCGCGTGAGCCGCGGCGGAAGATGAATGCGCTCGGGACCGAGGGCGATTGCTGGGACGCGGCCGCCGCCGTGCTGTTCCTGGCCTCCGACCAGGCGCGCTGGATCTCCGGCCAGGTGCTGGCGGTCGACGGCGGCGGGCCGGCGCGGATGCCCTACCCCGGTGTCACCCGCTCGCCCGCGCAGACGAAGGATCACTCGGGAACGGACGCCCTCGCCCAGACAGAGGATCGCCCGGGAACGGACGCCCCCGCGCAAACAGGAGCGCCCTCGTGAACGGGCGCGTCGCGCTCGTCACCGGCTGCGGCAAGCCGGACGGCAGCGGCCAGGCCATCGCCCGCGCGCTTGCGGCCGACGGCGCCGCGGTCGTGGTGACCGACCGCCGGGCCGCCGGCGTGCCGAACCGCCGGCAGGAGGTCGTGGGAAGTGGGCAGCCAGAGTCG
Source organism: Solirubrobacterales bacterium (assembly GCA_019239375.1). Classification (GTDB taxonomy): domain Bacteria; phylum Actinomycetota; class Thermoleophilia; order Solirubrobacterales; family Solirubrobacteraceae; genus Palsa-465. The sequence continues at coordinate 5,504 of JAFAZZ010000193.1, forward strand.
TGGCACGGGCTCGACACGCTTGTTGCGGACATCGAGGCAGCCGGCGGGACCGCCGCCTCCGCGCTCGGCGACATCGGCGACGAGCACGACGCCCAGTCGATGATCGACGCCGCGCTGGAGCACTTCGGCCGGATCGACATCCTGGTCAACAACGCGGCCGCGCCGCAGGGACTCGATCGCGACGTCATCGACGAGATCCCCGTCGACGTCTTCGACGAGGTGGTTCGCATCAACCTGCGCGGAACTTGGCTGATGTGCCGCGCCGCCGTGCCGCCGATGCGCCGCCAGCGCTGGGGCCGGATCGTCAACGTGTCGTCGATGGCCGGCGTGATCGCCGCGCCCCGGTCGACACCGTATTCGGCTTCCAAAGCCGGGATCATCGGGTTGACGCGGGCGCTGTCCATGGACCTGGCCGCCTGGGGCATCACGGTCAACGCGGTCAGCCCGGGCGCGCTCGACACCAGCCGCGGCGTGCTGAGCCTCGACCCGAACCTCGACGTGGCGGCGGAGATGGAGCAGCGGGGCCGGCGCTTGCCGGTCGGACGGGTCGGCCGCCCGACCGATGTCGCGTCCGCCGTGCGCTACCTGGCCAGCGACGGGGCCGAGTTCATGACCGGGCAGATGCTCGTCCTGGACGGGGGCGGGCCCGCCCCCTTCCCGTTGCCACGACCCGAGGAGTCGGCTTGAAACTACGAGTGCTCATGGAGCCGCGCCACGGCGCCACCTACGATCGGATCGTGGCCATGGCCAAGGCCACGGAGGAGGCGGGCTTCGACGCGTTCTTCCGCTCGGACCACTACCTGGGCATCGACTCAACCGATTCCGAATACCTGCCGACCGACTCGTGGACCACCCTCGGCGGGCTGGCCCGCGAAACCAGCACGGTCAAGCTGGGGACGCTGATGACCGCCGGCACGTATCGCAATCCCGCGGTGCTGGCCATTGCCGTGGCCAGCGTCGACCAGATGTCGGGAGGTCGGATCTGCCTGGGGATCGGAACCGGCTGGTACGAGCGCGAGCACCTGGCCTTCGGCATCCCGTTCCCGCCCATTGGCGAACGGTTCGACCGTCTGGACGAGGCGATGCAGATCATCACCGGGCTGTGGACGACGCCGCACGGCGACACCTTCAGCTTCCACGGAAGGTTCTGGCAGCTCGATCAGTGTGCGAACTTTCCGGAGCTCGTGCAGCAGCCCCGACCCGAGATCATCATCGGCGGCACCGGGCCGCGGCGCACGCCCCTGATGGCCGCTCGCCACGCCGATGAGTTCAACAGCGGGGGCGGCAAGGGCAGCCGCGAGCGGTTCGAGAACGCCCGGCGGATCTGCGAGGAGATCGGTCGCGATCCGGCCACGCTGCGCATGTCGGCCACCTATCAGGTCATCTGCGGCTCGACGCGCGAGGAAGCGCAGCAGCGGCTGGCGCGTCTCGGTCCGCCCGGCGAGAGGATGCTGTCGGGCGGAGTGGTCGGCACGCCGCCGGAAGTGATCGGCTCGCTCGAGGAGCTCGCGCATGCCGGCTGCGAGACCGTGTATCTGCACATCTTCGACATCGACGACCTCGACCACCTCCGGCTGATCGGCAGCGAGGTGGTCCCGCAGGTGGCGTCGATGTGACCCGCGATCAAGCGAGGAGACACGCGATGGCGAACATGACGACACGCGCGGCCGTGCTGCATCAGCCCGGCACCGACTGGGAGATCACCGAGGTCGACCTCGACCCGCCCAAGGAGTATGAGGTGCTGATCCGCTACAAGGCGGCGGGCCTGTGTCACTCGGACGAGCACATCCGGGCCGAGGGCGGCAGCCACATCCGCTTCCCGCTCGTCGGCGGTCACGAGGGCGCCGGGATCGTCGAGGCGGTCGGGCCGGGGGTAACTCGCGTGCAGCCAGGCGATCACGTGGTCACCTCCTACATCCCCGCCTGCGGGAAGTGCCGCTACTGCTCCACCGGCCACCAGAACCTGTGCGATCGCGGCCTCTACGCCGGCGTCGGCTGCCTGCAGGACGAGACCTTTCGCTTCCACAAGAACGGCGAGGACTACGGCGGGTTCTGCGCGCTCGGCACTTTCTCGGACCATACGGTGGTCTCGGAGTACTCGTGCGTGCAGATCGACGAGGACATCCCCTTCGAGGTCGCGTGCCTGGTCGGCTGTGGCGTGACCACCGGCTGGTGCTCGGCCGTCCGGGCCGGCGAGACACGCGCCGGCGAGACCGTCGTGATCATGGGCGTGGGGGGCGTGGGCATCAACGCCGTGCAGGGTGCGCGGTACGCCGGAGCCACGCGGGTGATCGCGATCGACCCCAACCCGTTCAAGCTCGACATGGCCAGGCGCCTGGGCGCGACGCACGCCTTCACCAACGTCGACGAGGCGCGCGAGCAGCTGATCGACATGACGCGCGGCCAGATGGCGGACCTGACCGTGGTCACGGTCGGCGTGCTCGAGCCGGAGATCACGGTCGAGGCGGTAAGCCTGATCGGCAAGGCCGGCCGGGTGGTCCTGACTTCGGTCAGCCGCGCCGACGTCAAGTCGATCAGCTTGACTGGATCGCCGATGGTCGGCTGGCACAAGCGGATCCAGGGTTCCCTGGCCGGCGGGTCAAACCCGATTTTCGAGATGCCCAACCTGCTCGGCCTGTACAGGTCGGGTCATCTCAAGCTCGACGAGATCATCACCCAGCGCTACTCGCTCGAGCAGGTCAACGAGGGCTACGCCGACCTGCTGGCCGGGAAGAACATCCGCGGCGTGGTCATTCACGAAGGCTGACCGCGGCCTCGGCCCCGCGGCGAAGGCTGCGCTCGAAGCCCTCCGGGACGAGCAGGTCGTCTCGGGTCAGCTCCGCGGTCGACGCCCGGCCGAGACCGAGCAGCGATGAGTCGATGCCGGCGCGCATGATGTCGAGCACGTTCTCGACCCCGGCCTGCCCGGCGGCGGCCAGTCCCCACAGGTAGGCCCGGCCGATCATCACGGCCTTCGCGCCGAGCGCCAGCGCCTTGACCACGTCGCTGCCGCGCCGGATTCCACCGTCCAGCAGCACCTCGAGCTGATCGCCGACCGCCTCGGCGACGGCGGGTAGCGCGCGGATGGAGGCGGGGGTGCCGTCCAGGTTGTTGCCGCCGTGGTTGGAGACCGAGATCGCGCTGAAGCCGGCGTGCCGTCCAGGTTGTTGCCTCCATGGTTCGACACCGATATCGCCGAAACTCCTGCGTCCACAGCTCTTTTGGCGTCATCGACGCGCATCACGCCCTTGAGCATGAACGGGCCTCCCCACAGTTCACACAGCCACGCGATGTCCT
>JAFAZZ010000201.1 GCA_019239375.1 Solirubrobacterales bacterium
GGTCGCTGCAGCACCTTGGTCAGGACGTTCGAGACCCATTCGCAGGCGACGTGGGCGCCGCCCAGCTGCGCCACCGAGTCGTCGCCGTAGCCGAGGAAGATGCGCTCGTAGAGCTGGGCCGCCCGCTTGCCCTCGCCGGCCTCGGCCCCGGTGGCTGGCTCCGGGAGGTCGTCGGCGAACTCCTCGAGGAACAGCCGCCGCAGGGTGCCCGGATAGCGCGAGTACCGGGCGAACAGGGCCGCCTTGACCGTCTCGGGAAGGTTGACCAGCGCGAACACGGGCCGACCGAGGTTCGTGAAATGGGGGCGAAGCCGCTCACGCTCGGCCTCGGTGAATGTCTCAACCGGGTAGTCCACGGGCGGTCGATCGTAGCGAGCACCCCGGCCGCCACCCCGCTCGGCGCCCCCACCCCGCTTGGCGCCGCCACCCCCGGTCGGCGCCGCCACCCTGCTGGGCGCCGCCACCCTGCTGGGCGCCGCCACCCTGCTCGGCGCCGCCACCCTGCTCCGCGCCGCCACCCTGCTCGGCGCCGCCACCCCCGCTCGGCGCCGCCACCCCCGGTCGGCGAGACCAACGCCCGCGTACCCGGTATCGCGTGTCTCACATTGGTGATTGGTTGCGAGATTGCTAACAATCTTGACACCAATCTCCTCGGGCCATAGGCTCCTTGGCTCCGGTTTTTCGGGCGAGCGCGCGGAGGTGTTCATGCTGCCATCAATATCGCGTCACGGACGTTTTCTGGGTCTTCTCGTGGCGATAGTCGGGGCCATCGCGATCACCGGCTGCGGCAGCAGCAAGAGCACCACCTCTGCGGCCCCGGGCGCGGGCGGCGGCTCGGCCTCGACCACCTCCACGTCCGGTGGCTCGAGTGCCTCGGCGAACACTTCCCAGTGCGGTCCCAAGCCGGGTGTCGCCGCGACCGGCACGCCCATCGTGCTCGGCGCCATCAACACCAAGCAGCCGGGCACGGATTTCACCGACATCTCGAACATGGCGCAGGCGTACTTCAACTGCGTCAACGCCAACGGCGGCGTCAACGGTCACCCGGTCAAGCTCCAGCTCCAGACCGAAGCGACTCAGCCGCCTCAGATCGCGGCGGCATCCAAGCTGCTCGTGCAGACCGATCACGTCCTCGGGATCGCCGGCACCTCGAGCATCCTCGAGTGCACGATCAACCACGCGTACTGGGAGAAGCTCAGCTACAAGGCGATTGCCGCGGGTATCGCCCCCGAGTGTTACTCGACGCCCAACTACGCCGATGTGAACATGGGTCCGCGCTACAGCTCCGACGGCGCCGTCCAGTACGCGATCTCGCAGCACGTCTCGAAGATCGTGTTCGACCAGTCGAACGTGCCAGGCACCGGCTATATCGCCGCGGGGCCAAACGCGATCGCCAAGGCATCGAACGTGCCGATCCAGGATCAGACCGAGAACGTGCCGATCCAGGACGCCAACTCGGTGGCGCTCAAGCTGGTCAACGCGGCGGGATCAAACGGAGCAGTCGTGTTGAACTTCACGCCGCCAGAGGCGCTGGTGATCCTCCAGGCGGCGCAGAAGCTCGGCCTCGAGGACCGGGTCAAGCTGTGGGGCTGCTCGACCCCATGCGACACGGACTTCCTCGCATCAACCCTCGGATCGAAGTGGAACCACAAGTTCTTCGTCAACGCCGAGCTCACCCCGCCGGATCCGGTCAACTCGCCGACCATGCAGCTCTACAAGGCGATCCTCAAGCAGTATGGATCGTCCGTGACCGGCGGTATCGGCAGCTTCAGCCAGATGGGCTTCACGATCGCCGAGATCGCGACGCACGCGCTTGAGTCGGTGACGGGCCCATATACCGTGCAGAGCGTCAACAAGGCGTTCGAGAACGTGAAGAACTTCAACACCGGGATGCTCTGCGAGCCGTGGACGTTCGGGCCATATCCGTTCCACATAGCCAACAACGTCGACTACACGGTCACGCCCGAGAACGGGAAGATGGTGATCGCCCAGGGGTGCACGCCGATCTCGGCCGCCGACCCCCAGATCGCGGCCTACCGGAAGCTGACGGGCGGTACCTGAGTCGGACGGCCGGCGCGGTGCGTCAGCCTGTCGTGACGGTGCGGGAGCCCGTCGTGGCACTGCGTCAGCCCGTCGCGGTGTGAGCCCGTCCGCGGCGCTGCGTCAGCCGTCGCGCGTGTGAGCCTGTCCGGCGGCGCTGCGTCAGCCCGTCGCGCGTGTGAGCCTGTCCGCGGCACTGCGTCAGCCCGTCGCGCGTGTCAGCCCGTCGGCGGCGCTGCGTCAGCCCGCGTTGTCCGGGTGGCCCGTGGCCTGACTGCCCTCGGTGGCCGAGCCGGGGTCGTCGCTGGGCTCGCGGGAGCGGTCGCGGTCAGGCGCGTCGCCCCCGCTCTGATCCGG
>JAFAZZ010000307.1 GCA_019239375.1 Solirubrobacterales bacterium
AGGACGTTTTGCGACGAGTCGGTTGTAGGGGGCGGCGAGCCGATCGGCGCGCACGGGCGCATGGAGTGCTCGATCGGGCGCGTCTGACGGCAGGCTTGGTCAGCGTCCTGACCATGCTGAGCTCGGCGCTCATCGCAGCTCCGGCATCCGCGGCTGGCGTGCCGACGCTCGTCCCTGGCTCGGCCCCGACGATCTCGGGTTCGCCACAAGCTGGCCAGACGTTGACCGAGGGGCACGCGTCGTGGACCAACCAGCCGACCGGCTACACCTACCACTGGTTGCGCTGTAACAGCGCCGGAAAGGGCTGTGCGGCGATCGCCGGCGCGACCGCTCGGATCTACACGTTGACCGCCGCCGATGTCGGACACACGATTGCTGTGGAGGAGCTCGCGCGCAACGCCGCGGGTGCCAGTAAGCAGTGGGCGAGGTCTGCTGCCACCGTCGCGGTCAGCCCGGCTCCGCCACCGCCACCGCCGCCGCCCCCACCACCGCCGCCACCGCCACCGCCGCCCGGCTCCCCGCCGAGCACCGCCACGGCGTTGGTGGCGTCACCCGCTGCCCCGGTTGTGAATCAGGCCGTGACGTTGATCGCCGCGGTCACCTCGAGCAACGGCGCGGTGGCACCCGCGGGAACGGTCACGTTCCTCAGCGGAGGTAGTCCCATTTCAGGGTGCGCGAACGAACCGACCAATGCGGTGGGACAGAGCGCCGTGGTGACCTGTCAGACGTGGTTCGCCGCTTCCACGGCGCAGCTCGTGGCGAGCTTCTCGCCGAACGCCGGCGCCACCCCGACAGGGTCGGCCAGCCCGATTCTGACCCTCCCGATTGACCGTGACGCAACCTCGACGTCTCTGGACGCATCGAAGACGGTGGGAGTGGGCGCGGTCACCACCTACACCGCCACGGTTGACTTTCCGCCAGGCCGCCTCGGCACGCTGCACCCGACCGGAACGGTTCAGTTCTTCGACGGTGGACAGCCGATCGCTTCCTGCCTCAGTAGGCCACTGACGAACGCAGGCGCGACGTGCAGCCTCACCTACAGCGCCCCCGGCAACCACAGCATCAGCGCCCAGTACGGCGGGGACGCGAACTTCCGCGAGTCGTCGGCACCAGCAGCGCCGGTAACGGTGGTCAAGCCGTCCCCCCGCGTGGTCGGCTGGATCACCTCCACGATGCAGTGGACGTTCGAATCCACTGCGAGCTACACGAACGTCCTCACCCTCATGGTGAACGGAGCCTCCGGGGCCACGGTGATCACGAGCTGCCACGGCAAGGGATGCCCCTTCACCCGCCGCACTGCGCGGGTCACCAAGACCAGGCGCTGCGCCCCGGGCGCGACCCGGAGCTGCCCAACCTACGGTGCGCTGGACCTGACGTCGGGATTCCATCACCGACATCTCTCGGTCGGCGCCCAGATCATCGTCACCATCACGCGACCGGGCTGGATCGGCAAGTACTACCAGTTCACCGTCCGGGCTGGGCGCCGGCCGGGTGTCCGAATCGCCTGCCTGGCTCCCGGTGCCGTGCGCCCCGGATCGCGGTGCTAGGGGGGCTGCCGTGCGCGGCGAACCGCTGATCTCCGAGGAGGCTCACCGCTGCGCCGTTGAACGTGACATGGCCGCCGTCGCGTTGCAGCTGGCCGCGCCCTACGAGGAGGAGGGAGACCCGGAGGGCGCCGAAGCGGCCCACCAGACCATCGATCAAGGCGCGAACGCCGAGGCAGACCACGACATCGGCGCCGCACCGGCTCCGCTCACCGCCACGCCCGAGGTTGCCTGGGCGGGCGAATGGGGCCATCAGGTCGACGGCGCTCCTCGATCCGGCCGCGCGGCTGCGGTCGGCCGAACACGCCGGCGGTCGTGGCTCGGAGTTGGGGCTGTCGTAGTCGCTCTGGCCCTTGCCGCCGCGGCCAAAGAAATGAGCAGCGACACGCATGGCAAGGCTCCAAGTCGTGGAGCGACCGCGCACAGCACTACGCAAATCCCGACGACGGTGGCCGCCCCGGTCGCGCCCGGGTCGACGGCGAGGTCAAAGCCGAAGTTGGCGGCCGCCGGAAAGAGGCGCGCCGCGGCCAAGCCGGCGCCATCGGGTGGCCGGGCTCACGCGCCTGGAGTCGCGACGCGCGCCGGGCGGGCAACTGCACACGGCGGGGCGGCGGGCTCAGCGACCAGCCGAGCTCCCACGAGCCCCACTCCCCATACGAGCAATGCCGCGTACGGCGGGGCGGGGAGCACGGAGAGCACCAGCAGCGCGGGCGGGAGCGCTTACATGAAGGGCAACTCCGGTGCCCCGACGGGCAGCCCCCACCCCGGCAACAGCGGTTTGAGCGGCAGCGGGTCGGCTCCGGGCAGCACCGGATCGCCCAGCGGGCACGACAACCAGTCGAGCGCGAGCGCCGGCACGAAGCCGAGCGGCTCTGGGGCGACGCCAAATGGCGCCGGCGCGCCGCCAAGCGGCTCCGGCGCCGGCAACGGGGGCGTAATAAGCAGCGGTGGAGGCTGATCCGGCCCTTCTCCGCGTCACACCGGCGTGACGTGCAGAGAGCGCCACAGGTAGATGCAGGCCAGCGTGCGGTGCGGGCGCCACGGCTCGGCGATCTCCGTGAGCTCGGCCGGCGTCGGCAGCTCCGGCAGGCCGTAGCGGATCTTCACCGCCCGGCGGATGCCCAGATCGCCGACCGGGAGCACGTCGGGGCGGCGCAGATGGAACATCAGGAAGATCTGGGCGCTCCAGGGGCCGATCCCCTTGACCGCCACGAGCGCGGCCACCACCTCGTCGTCGGGAAGCGCGGCCAGCCCGTCAAGGTCGAGCGATCCGTCGCGGACAGGCTCGGCGAGCGAGCGGAGGTAGCGGA
>JAFAZZ010000509.1 GCA_019239375.1 Solirubrobacterales bacterium
GATTCGCGCGCCGACCCTCGTAATCCACGGATCCACGGATCCCCTGGTCGCGAGGTCGGGTGGCAGAGCGACGGCGCGAGCTATTCCCGGGGCGCGGCTGATGGTCGTCGAGGGCATGGGACACGACCTTCCCGAAGCGGCCTGGCCGCAGCTGGTGGAAGCGATTGCCGGCCACGCCCATGCCGCCGACCGCGCAGCCTCCGGGGCGCCGCTGAGCGAGTCTTGACGCCCGCGGACGCCGAGCCTGCGCGCCTGCGCGACGGTGCTGCGCTGCTCATCCGCCCGATCACGCCCGACGACCGCGAACTGCTGCGCTCGGGCTTCGAGCAGCTGTCGGAGCGAAGCCGGTACATGCGCTTCCAGACCCCCCTGCCGCGCCTGACGAGTCAGCAGCTCTCCTACCTGACCGAGGTCGACCACCACGACCACGAGGCACTGCTGGCCCTCGACCCTACGACAGATCGCGCGGTGGGCGTAGCCCGCTTCATCCGCGTGAACGACGGCGTGGCCGAGTGCGCCGTGGTCGTGGCTGACGACTGGCAGGGGCGCGGTGTCGCCACCGAACTCCTGGACCGGCTCGTCGAGCGAGCCGGCGAGGAGGACGTTGATCGGTTCACCGCGCTTGTCCTCGCCGAGAATGCCGAGGCGCTGCGCCTGCTCGAGGGCCTCGGGGACACGGTTCAACGGTCATTCGGCTCGCAGGTCGAGCTCGACATCGCACTGCCTCCGCCCGCCGAGCGGAACGTTCCGCTCCGTTTGGTGCTCGCCGGAGTCGCGCGCGGCGTCCTATCGCCGGCGATCAGCATGTGGCGCCAGGTCGCCGACTTCGCCTACCACCGGCGGGCGGCCGGCGTAACCGAACCGGCCAACGTGATCGTCGCGCACGCCTACGAAGCCGCGGGCGACGCGCCGGCGCTCGAAGCGGCGGCCGGGCTGGCGGCGGCGCGGCATGCCCACGTTCACCTAGTCGAAACCTACTGGCCGCTGCTCGCCGACCGCGAGGAGATCGACCGCCGGCTGTCGGCGGCCGCCGACGAGGTGCGACGGCGGGGGGTCGGCGTCAGCACCCACCTGATCGGCGGCGATCCCGTCGACGCGGTGATCGACGTGGCCGAGCAGACCGATGCTGCCCTGATCGTGATCGACCCACGGGCGCGCAGCGCGGTCACGCCGTGGCGCGCATACTCACTTCCGGCTCGGATGTGCGCACGCGCGCCTTGTGACGTGCTGATCGCGCGGTGACTACGCCGCTTCGCTCAACCCCTCGAGCTCGCCGGCCTTGGCCAGCCGGCGGAGCCCCTGCTCCTCGAGCTGGCGCGCCCGCTCAGCCGTGATCCCAAGCTCGGTGCCGGCCTGTCGAAGGGTCTTCGGCTCCTCGCCGGAGAGCCCAAAGCGCAGCCGAATCACGCTCTGCTCGGCCGACGGAAGCCGGCGGACGGCCTCATTGACGCGCTGGTCGCGCTCGTTCTCAGCCACTTCCTCAAGCGGCTCCGGGCGCTCTGAGGCCAGCAGGTCCCCCAGGGCGGTCTCGCCGTCCTCGCTGACCGGCTGGTCGAGGCTCGTCATCGCCCGGCTTAGCTCGCGCAACTCGGCAATCTCCTCGAGCGGCAGTCCGGCCACGGCGGCGATCTCCTCATCGGTCGGTTCACGGCCCAGCTTGGTGCTGAGCTCGCCCTCGATCTTGCGAACCTTGACCTGCCGCTGGGACACGTGCACGGGAACGCGGATCGTCCGCCCGTAGTTCTGAAGGCCGCGCTGGATCGCCTGCCGGATCCACAAGGTGCCGTAGGTCGAGAACTTGAACCCGCGCCGCCAATCGAACTTCTCGACGGCACGGATCAGTCCGAGCATGCCCTCCTGAACCAGGTCTTCCATGGGCAGGCCGTGGCCCTGGTAACGCCGCGCCTGCGAAACGACCAGCCGCAGGTTGGCGTTGATCATCCGTTCCTTGGCGTCGAGGTCGCCGCGCTCGATCCGCTTCGCCAGCTCGATCTCCTCCGCCGCCGTGAGCAGCGGATGAAGTCGGGCCCGCCGCAGGAACAGTTCGAGCGACTCGGCGACGCCGGCGCGCTCCTCGTCGGTTCCCACCGCGCGCGGCTCCATCCCATCCTGGACCGGAGCACCGGCGTGCCTGCGCCGGCGCTGGACCTGGCGCCGGTTCGCCGTCGCGGCGCGCTTGGCAGCGCTGGACCGCACTCGACGAGCGGTTTCATGCGCGTCGGGCCGCGCGGATGCCGTCCGACGCTCTACTTCAAAGTTGTTCAATTCCATCCTCTTGTCGTCCATAGTTCGATACAGATCGAATTATAGCAATAGTTCGACGTCTGTCGAACCTTTGCCGGATGCTGCGCGGCGCCTATATCTGCGAAGGGCTCGCATAGATCTAGACGCCGGCGGGCACCATTTGTTACCCGTTCGTGGTGCGTTCTTCTGGTTTCCTTACCTTCAGCCGGACGCGACCGGGCCGGCCATCCGACCACGCCTGCCAGCCACCGCGGCACTCGCCCGGACGCGACAGGGCCCGCAATGCGCCCGGAGCGCTCGCCGGGACGAGCATACGGTCGGCCTTCCCGTGCCAGCGAGCGCCAATCGCCTCGGCCGTCGATAACGCCTACCCGATTTTCGCGTCGCCGACTCCTGCCTCTTGAACACCCGCGCGTTTCCGACCCGCGACCCCGGGTAGGGCCTGGACTCGATGAGTATGGACAGCTTGACAGAGGGAGCCCGAGGCGCATTCGAGAGCTATGCCGAGCCCCAGGACCGCCCGCCATTTCGCACCTACGCCGCGATGGCGGCCGTGTTCAACGCGGGCTTCGCCGGTGCGCTCCTGGCGGCCAAACGCTCCGGCCGGCTGCCTGAGCGGGTGTCCATCCCCGACGTCATCCTGGTCGGCACGGCCAGCCACAAGCTCTCGCGCCTGGTCGCCAAGGACAAGATCACCGCGTTCCTGCGCGCCCCGTTCACCGAGTACCAGGGCCGCGGCGGACCGGCCGAAGTCGAGGAGCGAGCCCGCGGCGAGGGCGTGCGCCGGGCCTTGGGCGAGCTGCTCATCTGCCCCTACTGCCTGGGCCTCTGGACCTCCGGTGCCTTTCACGCCGGCCTGCTGCTCGCGCCCCGCGCGACCCGCGTGGTCGTCTCAACGCTCACGGCGCTGACCCTGTCGGACTTCCTCCAGATCGCCTATAAGGCGGCGGAGCAGCGAGGTCTCGGCGGCTCGTAGGCGCATCGCCGGAGGCGCCGGATCGGCCTCGAGAGTGGACTCAGGCTCCGCTGCACGAAGCCCGCGTACGGCGGTCGGTTAGGACCACCGGAAGCTTGGATACGAAACGCACGATATGAGGCTGTCGCAAAACTCGGTGGTTGGTAGTGGTGCGGCGGGTTTTTGGTCAAGGGTTTGGGGTGTGGTTCTGTCCGGTTGGGT
>JAFAZZ010000335.1 GCA_019239375.1 Solirubrobacterales bacterium
GGGGCTCCCCTCGGACTTCGGCTTCCCGATCGCCGTCGACCCTGCCGATCCGGACAGCGCGTACGTGATCCCGCTGCGCGGCGACTTTGACCGAGTGACGCCTGACGGCGACGTCAGGGTGTACGAGACGCGCGACGGCGGCGCGACCTGGAAGCCTCGCGGCGCGGGCCTGCCGGATCACGAGGCGTACCTGACGGTGCTGCGGCGGGCCTTCGACCGCGCCGGCGAGGGTCCGGAACTCCAGCTGTATTTCGGCGCCACCTCGGGTGATGTGTTCGGCTCGGGCGACGCCGGCGCCAGCTGGTTCACCGCGGCCACGCGGCTCCCGCCCGTGTTCTCGGTGACCGCGAGCGGCTAAGGCTAAGGGCGCCCGTTGCCGGCGCCGAGCCGGGCGACCCAGGCCAGGAGCCGGTCCACCTCCTGATCGGTCAGGCCGACCGCCGGGTCGGTCGTGACCAGGAGAGTCGGGGCCGGTCGGGCGGCGGCCCACGAGCGGCAGCCCTCATCGTGGGCGTCATCGATCCAGGCCAGGGGCCGGGATGGCTCGACGTGGCGGTCGATCCCGCCGAGCTTCCAGTGCGCCTGGGTGGGCCGCTCGCTGGGATCGAACACCACGTGGGGGAGCGGACCGGTCAGCCCGAGGGCCAGCGGGAGGTATTCGTTGGCCTTCTCCTCCCAGCCCGTGCACCAGGCAAGCTCGAACTCTGCGGCCAGCCGGCGCAGATGGCGGCCGGCGGCGGCGGAGAGAAAATGGGTGATCCCGTCGACCAGCTGGTAGCGCCCCGCCGGCGGCGCGGCGTGGTCGAATCCGAACAGCGAGATCACGCCGTCGACGTCGATCAGGAGGAGGGGGCGGTCCACCGATGGCTCTTACGTTGTTGTTCGCCTGTTGCGATTAGCTGAAGGCGAGTGAGCTGATGCTGCCACGGGTAGCCGGTGGCCGTACAGTGTCCGGCTCGTTCAACGAGCGCTGGCGTGCCGCCGAGACAGTTCGTGAGGCAGCACCACGCGCGCCCGTTTGATCCTCATGTCCTCATTCTTCGGCATCCTGCTCGCGCTCGCCTGCGCCCTGGCCACCAACGTGGGCTTCCTGTACAAGCACCGGGGCGCGTGCGCGGCTCCGGCGGTCGACATCCGCCGGCCGCTGGCCACGGCCGCGGCGCTGTTCGCCTCCCCGCTGTTCACGATCGGCTGGGTGATCGGCGCCGGCGCCTGGGTATTCCACGTCGCGGCGATGTCGGTGGCGCCCCTGTCGCTCGTCCAGGCGGTCCTGGCCGGCGGAATCGTGCTCCTGGCGGTCATGGCCGAGCAGATGCTGGGCTGCCGGGTAGGCCGGCGGCAATGGCTCGGCCTCGGGCTGACGGCGTTCGGGCTGATGCTGCTCGGCTTCACGCTCCCGGCCAGCCACGGGGCGCACTCGCGCTTCTCGATCCCCGGCATGATCGCCTTCGAGGCCGGGCTGATCGTGGTGGGGGCGCTCCTGATCCTGGGCCGGAGGATGGGGGCCCCAGAGGAGCACCACGGCTACATGCTGGGCGCCGCCTCGGGGATCCTGTTCGGCGTCTCCGATGTGGCGATCAAGGCCATCTCGGGCCTGGTCGGCTCCTCGGGCGTCGCCGGACTGGCCAGCCCCTGGACGTTCGTGTGCGTGGCCGCCTCGGTGGCCGCGTTCTATTCCTCGGCCAAGGGCCTGCAGGACGGGGACGCGGTGCCGGTGATCGCAGTCACCGGAACGGCGGCCAACGTCGCGGGCATCGTGGGCGGGTTCATCGTGTTCGGCGATCCGCTTCCCGCCAACCCGGTGTCGCTGATCGTCCAGTGCGTCGCGTTCGCGCTGGTGGTTGGCGCCGCGTGGCTGATGCCGGCGCCTGTCGGTGCCGCCGCTCCGGCCGTCGCGCGCGCTGTGGCCTAACCACGGTGGCACCCGGTGGCTGCCGGACGCGAGCGCGCGGCTGCCCGCCGGGCATGGATGCACGGCGGAACCGGTCCCAAGGACGCCGAGCGGAGCGAGGCCCATCCTGATCGGCTAAACGGCCACGCCAATTCGCACAAACGCCGCACCTTTCCGGCGCCGCTACGGTTGTACAAAAAGGCAAACGAGTTGGAGGGACGTGAATGGCGAGCACGGTCGAGACTGAGCAGGGCACGCTCCAGGAGCTGGCCAAACGCCACCTGTGGATGCATTTCACCCGGATGTCGGCTTACGCCGAGACGGACGTGCCGGTCATCGTCCGGGGTGAGGGCTGCTACGTGTGGGACGAGCACGGCAAGCGCTACCTGGATGGGCTCTCGGCGCTGTTCTGCGTGAACATCGGCCACGGCCGCGCCGACATCGCTCAGGCCGGCGCCGATCAGGCCAAGGAGCTCGGGTTCTTCACCAACTGGTCCTACGCGCACCCGCCGGCGATCGAACTGGCGGCGAGGATCGCCTCGCTCGCGCCAAGCGACCTCAACCGGGTGTTCTTCACCAGCGGCGGCAGCGAGGCCGTCGAGTCTGCCTACAAGCTCTCGCGCCAGTACCACAAGCTGACCGGCAAGCCGAACAAGACCAAGCTGATCGCGCGGGAGATCGCCTACCACGGGACAAGCCTGGGCGCCCTCTCGGCCACTGGAATCACCGGTCTGCGCACACCGTTCGAGCCGCTCACCCCGGGCGCCTCGCACGTGCCCAACACGAACACCTACCGGATGCCGCCCGGGTTCGATGTGAGCTGGTTCGCGGAGTCCATCGCCGAGAAGATCGAGTTCGAGGGGCCGGACACCGTGGCCGCGGTGATCCTCGAGCCCGTCCAGAACGCCGGCGGCTGCTTCACCCCGCCCGAGGGCTACTTCCAGCGGGTGCGCGAGATCTGCGACGAATACGACGTGCTCTTGATCTCCGACGAGGTGATCTGCTCGTGGGGCCGGCTGGGCGAGTGGTTCGGGGCGCAGCGCTACGACTACCACCCCGACCTGATCACGACGGCCAAGGGGCTGACCAGTGCCTACGCGCCGATGGGGGCGGTGATCGCCTCTGACCGAGTGGCGGAACCGTTCATGCAGGGTTCGCACAGCTTCACGCACGGGTTCACGTTCGCCGGGCATCCGATCTGCGCCGCTGTGGCGTTAGCCAACCTGGACGCGTTCGAGCGCGAAGGGATTTTGGAGCACGTGCGGACGAACGAGGGCTCGTTCCGGGCCATGCTCGAGTCGCTGCGGGACATCCCGATCGTGGGCGACGTCCGCGGGGCCGGGTTCTTCCAGGCCATCGAGCTGGTCAAGGACAAGCAAACCAAGGAGTCGTTCGACGACGAGGAGTCAGAGACGCTG